>NZ_CEEDDZ010000013.1:0-210239 GCF_979253585.1 Pseudomonas sp. AC463
TGGCCAATGTTTTGCGCCTGGTCAGCCACCATCGCCTGCAACAGGTTCTGCCAGTGGCGGGCCATGCGCTCGATGGTGGCGGCGTCAAACAGGTCGGTGGCGTAGCTCAACGACGCACGCAGCTGTGCCTGGGACTCCTCGATGTCCAGGGTCAGGTCGAACTGCGCAACCGCTTCATTCCATCCGACCGGGCTGATATCCAACTGCCCGAGGCGACGCAAGTGCCCGCCCGCCAAGCTGATATGGTGGTTGAATGCGACCTGGAACAACGGGCTGAGGCTGAGGCTGCGCTCCGGTTGCAGCGCTTCCACCAGTTGTTCGAACGGCAGGTCCTGGTGGGCTTGCGCCTCCAGCGCACGCTGCTTGACCTGGGCCAGCAGCTGGCGAACGGTGGTGTGCCCGTCGATATCGGCCTTGAGCACCTGGGTGTTGACGAAGAAGCCGATCAGGCCCTCGGTCTCGACCCGGTTGCGGTTGGCGATGGGCACGCCGACGCGAATATCCTGCTGGCCACTGTAGCGGTGCAACAGCACCTGATAAGACGCCAGCAACAGCATGAACAGGGTCACGCCCTCACCCTGGGCCAGGGCCTTGAGGCCCTCGAGCAACGGCGCCGGCAATGGCACCTGCAGACGCGCCCCACGGTGGGTCGGTACCGCCGGGCGCTGATGGTCAAACGGCAGCTCCAGCACCGGCTGTTCGCCGCCGAGCCGCTGACGCCAATAGTCGAGCTGGCGAGCCTTCTCCCCGGCTTCCATCCACTGGCGTTGCCACACGGCGTAATCGGCGTACTGGATCGGCAGCGCCGGCAGTTGCAGCGCCTGCCCCTGGCTATAGGCGGCGTAGAGCTGGACCAACTCGTCGACCATCACCTGCATCGACCAGCCGTCGGAGATGATGTGATGTTGCACCAGCACCAACACATGCTCATCGGCGGCCAGGCGCAACAGGCTGACGCGCATCAGCGGGCCCTGGCGCAGGTCGAACGGCTGGGTGATGCACGCTTCTACCAGTGCCTTGAGGCGAACCTCATCGGCATCCACCGGGGTAAGTTCGATGTTCAGGTGCGTGCTGATCACTTGCACCGTGCGCTCGGCGTCCTGCTGCAAATGGGTGCGCAGGCTGTCGTGGCGCGCGACCAGGGTGTCGAAGGCGCGTTGCAGGGCGCCCTGATCGAGCGAGCCCTTGAGGCGCAAGGCGCTGGGCACGTGATAAGCGGCGCTGTGCGGGTCCAGTTGCCAGAGGAACCACTGGCGCTCCTGGGCGTAAGACAGCGCCAACGGTTGATCGCGTTCGACGCGTTGGATCGCGCTGCTTTCAAGCCTTGCAGCGTCAACTCCTGCAACGCCTAATGCCTGGACGAAGTCGCCCAGCACAGGCTGATCGAACAGTGCCTTCAAACCGACATCCAGCCCAAGGCCATGGCGCAAACGCGAGATCACTTGGGTGGCCAGCAGCGAATGCCCGCCCAGTTCAAAGAACTGGTCGTTCAGGCCAACCTGCTCCACACCCAGCACGTGGGCCCAGATTGCGGCGACCTGTTGTTCGAGTGCGGTGTTCGGGGCGAGGTAGGCGCGGGTTTGCACGTCCACCTTCGGCAGCGCCTTGCGGTCCAGCTTGCCGTTGGGGCTCAGGGGCATGTGCTCCAGCAGCAACCATTGCGCCGGCACCATGTAGTCCGGCAGGTGCTGGGCCAGGTGGGCGCTCAACACTTCGCGCCAGTCATCACCGACCTCATGGGGCACCACATACGCCACCAGGTATTGGCCATCGACCGCCAGCACCGCAGCCTCGCGCACGCCGCTGTGTTCCAGCAGGCGTGCTTCGATTTCGCCCAGCTCGATACGCTGGCCACGCAGCTTGACTTGATGGTCGATACGCCCGGCATACTCGATCACCCCGTCTTCGCGATAGCGTGCCAGGTCGCCGGTGCGGTACAGGCGCTCACCCGTGACGAACGGATGCGCGATAAAGCGCTCGGCGGTCAGGGCTGGGCGACGGTGGTAGCCCCGAGCCAGGCCGACGCCTCCCAGGTATAACTCGCCCAGCACGCCGACGGGGGCGGGTTCAAAGTTGCTGTCGAGGATGTAGCAGCCGAGGTTGGCGATCGGGCGGCCAATCGGCACCGCGTCGCGGCCTTCATCGATACAGGTCCAGTGGGTCACATCGATGGCGGCTTCGGTGGGGCCATAGAGGTTGTACAGGCCGGCACCGGGCAGCTTGGCGAAAACCTGCTGCTGCGCATCCACCGGCAAGGCTTCGCCGCTGCACACGATGCGGTGCAGGGTGTGGCAGGTGGCGACGGTCGGCTCTTGCATGAACGCCTGCAACATCGACGGCACGAAGTGCAACGTGGTGACCTGCTCGGCATTGATCAGGCTGACCAGCCTGGCCGGATCGCGATGGTCACCCGGCGCCGCCACCACCAGGCGTGCGCCGGTCATCAGCGGCCAGAAGAACTCCCACACTGACACGTCGAAGCTGAACGGAGTCTTTTGCAGCACGGTGTCGCTGAGGTCCAGGGCATAGACTTGCTGCATCCATTGCAGGCGGTTGGTCAGTGCCGAATGGCGGTTGCCGGCGCCCTTGGGCTGGCCGGTGGAACCCGAGGTGTAAATCACGTAGGCGAGGTTTTCGCCATCCAGTGCAATCTCGGGGTTGGCTTCGCTGTAGCCCTCAAACCCTGACTCACCCAGCACCAGGCAGTCCAGCCCGGCCGGGATCGGCAGCTGTTGCAGCCAATGCGCCTGGGTCAGCAGCAGTTTCACTCCGCTGTCCTCAAGCATGTAGGCCAGGCGTTCGCGAGGGTATTCCGGGTCCAGTGGCACGTACGCGCCGCCGGCCTTGAGGATGGCCAGCAAGCCGACGACCATCTCCACGGAGCGCTCCACGGCCACGCCCACCAGCACATCCGGCCCCACACCGGCCTCGATCAAACGATGGGCCAGGCGGTTGGCGCGCCGGTTCAGCTCGGCGTAGCTCAGGCGCTGCCGGGCGAAGACCAGTGCAGGCGCGTCCGGCGTACGGGCGGCCTGCGCTTCGATCAACTGGTGCACGCAGTGCGGCAACGGGTAGTCGCGGGCGGTGGCGTTCCACCCGTAGACCAACTGCTGGCGCGCCGCGTCGTTCAGCACCGGCACGTCCCCCAAGCGTTGTGGCGTGGCGCTGCTCAAGCCTTGCAGCAGATGACGGAAGGTGTCTGCCAGCTGGCGAATGTCACCCTCGCAGAAGCGTTGCACATCGAAGCTGAACTCGAACTCAAGGGCGGCACCGGCGCCCAGCAGGACGGTCAGCGGATAGTGCGTCTGCTCAAGGTTGCGCACGTTGCTGAAGGTCAGGCCGGCCGGGGCGCCGTGGGCCAGGGCCGCGGACACCGGGTAGTTTTCCACCACCAGCAGGGTATCGAACAGCGCCGTGCCGCCCGCCCCCGCCCAACGCTGGATGTCAAACAGCGGCGTGTGTTCGTGCTCACGCAGGCTCAGGTTGAGTTCCTGGAGCTGCTGCAACCATTCACCGACCCACAGCTGCGGGCTGGGTGTGGCAATGACCGGCAAGGTATTGATAAACAGGCCCACTTGCTGCTCGACCCCCGGCAGGCCTGCCGGCCGCCCGGAAACGGTGGCGCCGAAAGCGACGGTGTCCTGGCCGGTGTGGCGTTGCAACAACAGCAGCCAGGCCGCCTGCACCAGGGTGTTCAAGGTGACTTTATGGGCCTGGGCAAAGGCCTTGAGGTGCGCGGTTTGCGCGGGGTCGAAGGCCAGGTGTACAGCGCCCTTGGCGGCTGAGTGCGTGGTCGCGGCGCCGCGTGCCAACTGCGTCGGCACTTGCAGCGCGGCCAACTGGCCTTTCCAGAACGTCTCGCTGAGCGATGCGTCTTGCGCCTGCAACCAGCCGATGTAGTCGCGATATCGCCCCTGGATGGCTGCCAGGGGTTGGCCGGCATAGTGCTGCAAGACTTCACCAAACAGCTGCGCACGGCTCCAGCCGTCGAGCAGGATGTGGTGGTTGGTGTAGATCAGGTGGACACGGTCGGTGCCGGTGCGCACCAATGTCAGGTTCAGCGACGGCGCCTGCTCCAGCACGAAGCCCTGGGCGCGGGTCGATTCGCTCAGCGCGTCCAGCGCGGCCTCTTGGTCGGTGCGGGCCTGCCAGTCATATTCGGCGAACGGCAACCCCACCTCGCGGTATACCGCCTGCAGCGGTTGGGCGTGGGCGTCCTGCCAGACAAACCCGGTGCGCAGCATGTCATGGCGTGCCAGCACCTGCTCCCAGGCACGCTGGAAGCGCGGCACGTCAAGGCCCTCGATATCGGCCCGCAACTGGCTGACGTAGATATCGTCCTGGCCCTGTTGGTACAGGTTATGGAACAGCATGCCCTGCTGCATCGGCGACAGCGGGTACAGGTCCTGCACCCCACGGGTGGGCAGTGCCAGCTCATCCAGTTGTGCCTGGGCCAGGCGCGCCAGCGGCACGTCGGCCGGGGTCAGGCCGCCGTGTTGGGGGTCGATGCAATGGGCGATCAATGCCAGCAGTTCGTGCTGGTAGTCATCCGCCAGCGCCTGAATGGTCGCTGCCTCGAACATGTCGCGGCTGAAGCCCCATTGCAGCGCCAGCTCGCCGCCGTACACCTGCCCTTCCACCGTCAGCCAGTTCGCCAACGGTGCCTCGGGGTCCTGGGCCTGGCCGCTACCTTGGGTGGCCGGCACAAACAGCGCCGACTCGTTGAACTGGCGGTCGAACTGCCCCAGGTAATTGAAGGTGATGCGTGGCGCGGTGAGGTTCGCCAGGCTGTCACGGGCATCGGGCGTGCCGAGGTAACGCAGCAGGCCGTAGCCGATGCCTTTGTCGGGCACGCCGCGCAGTTGCTCCTTGACCGCCTTGATTGCAGTCGACAGCTCGCCATCGGCTTGCAGACGTACCGGGAACAGGCTGGTGAACCAGCCAACGGTGCGGCTCAGGTCGACGCCATCGAACAGGTCTTCGCGACCATGGCCTTCCAACTGGATCAGCGCGCCTGGCTGGCCGCTCCAACGGCTGATCACGCGCGTCAGGGCCGTCAGCAGCAGGTCGTTGACCTGGGTGCGGTAGGCCGCCGGGGCATCCTGCAAGAGTTGGCGGGTATGCTCGGCGCTGAGGCGGATTTCGAGTGTGCTGCCCAGGCGGTTTTGCAGGCCGCCGTGGGCGTTGTCGCAGGGCAAGTCCGCGCCCACGGTTTGCGCCTGCCAGTACGGCAGTTGCGCGTCGAGGGTCAGGGCATGGGCCTGCAATTGCTGCGCCCACAATTGGTAGGCGCTGGTCTTGGCCGGCAAGGCGGCGCCGCTGTAGGCCTGCTGCAGATCCTCGAGCAGGATGCGCCAGGACACGCCGTCCACCACCAGGTGATGGACCACCAGCAGCAGGCGCTGGGTGCCGTCGGCCAGGCTGACCAAGACAGCGCGCAGCAGCGGGCCGCGCTCGAGGTCGAGGCTGCGCTGGGCTTCGTCGCAGAGTGCGGCCAACGCCGTGTCGTCGGCGGCTTGGGATTGCCACAGTGCAACTTCGCCGAGCGGCGCGGCATGGGTTTGCTGCCAGCCTTCGGCCCGCGCTACAAAACGCAGGCGCAGGGCGTCGTGATGGTTGATCACTTGAGCCAGCGCCGCCTCCAGACGCGCAGGCTCCAGGGCCTCGCGCGGGGTCAGCAGCAACGACTGGTTCCAATGCTGACGCGCGGGGATCGCCTCGGCGAAAAAGTGTTGCTGCACCGGGGTCAGGGGCACCTCACCGGTGACCGGGCCCTGGTCGATAGCGCAGGCCTGCTCAAACGTGGCCACCAACGCCAGGCTGCGCACACTCTGGTACTGGAACAGGTCGCGCGGGCTCAAGCGAATCCCGGCCTGGCGCGCGCGGCTGACCACCTGGATGGAGATGATCGAATCGCCGCCCAGTTCGAAAAAGTTGTCTTCGAGGCCGACCTGATCGACGCCAAGCACATCGCTCCAGATCGCCGCCAAGGCCTGTTGCAACGGATTTTCCGGCGCGACATAGGCCTGGTGCGGCGTAGCGTCCGGCAATGGCAGGGCCTTGCGGTCGAGCTTGCCGTTGGCGGTCACCGGCAGCTTTGCCAGGGTGACGAAGTGCGTCGGCACCATGTATTCCGGCAGGGTGCTGAGCAGCCAGGCCTTGAGGTCGGTGGGCGCCTCGCCTTCCAGCACCAGGTACGCCACCAGTTGCTTGCCGCCCGGCACCAGCACCACGGCCTCGCGCACGCCGGGGTGTTGCATCAGGCGTGTCTCGATTTCGCCCAATTCGATGCGCAGGCCACGCAGCTTGACCTGGTGGTCGAGGCGGCCGAGGTAGTCGATCACGCCATCGGCACGCTGGCGCACGCGGTCGCCAGTGCGGTACAGGCGCGCGCCGTCACCGAAGGGACTGGGCACGAAACGCTCGGCGGTCAATCCCGGGCGACGGTGGTAACTGCGGGCCAGGCCTGTGCCGCCCAGGTACAGCTCGCCGGCGACGCCAGCGGGAACCGGGTTGAGTTGGGCGTCGAGTACGTAGGTACCAAGGTTGGCAATCGGGCGGCCGATGGGCACGGCGTCACGGCCTTCGTCGACGCAGGTCCAGTGGGTCACGTCGATGGCCGCTTCGGTGGGGCCGTAGAGGTTGAACAAACCGGCGTGCGGCAGCTTGGCGAACACCTGGACCTGCGCATCCAGCGGCAAGGCTTCGCCGCTGCACACGATGCGCTTGAGGCTGGCGCACGCCTGCACGCCCGGCTCATGGATAAACGCCTGCAGCATCGACGGCACGAAGTGCAAGGTGGTGATCGCGTGGCGGCCGATGGTGTCGATCAGGCGTGCCGGCTCGCGGTGTTCGCCAGGGGCCGCAACCACCAGGCGCGCGCCGGTCATCAGCGGCCAGAAGAACTCCCACACCGACACGTCAAAGCTGAACGGGGTTTTCTGCAGCACGGCATCGCTGGCATCCAAACCATAGGCCTGCTGCATCCAGCACAGGCGGTTGACCAAGGCGCGATGGCTGTTGCCGGCGCCCTTGGGCTTGCCGGTGGAGCCGGAGGTGTAGATCACGTAGGCCAAGTTCAGCGCGTGGACTGCAACCGCGGGTGACTCGCTGCTGTAGCCGTCCAGCCATGATGCAGGCTGGTCGAGGGCAATCACCCGGATGCCTGCGGTGGGCAGCAACGGCAACAGGCTGTGCTGGCTGAGCAGCAACTGAATGCCGCTGTCTTCGATCATGTAGGCCAGGCGGTCCTGGGGGTATTCGGGGTCGAGGGGCACGTAGGCGCCGCCGGCCTTGAGGATCGCCAGCAGGCCGACCACCATTTCGATGGAACGCTCGACACAGATGCCTACCAGGGCATCGGGGCCAACCCCCTGCTCGCGCAAGGCATGGGCCAGCCGGTTGGCACGCGCGTCGAGTTGCGCATAGGTCAGCGTGGTGGCGCCGAACACCAGCGCCGGCGCATCAGGCGTGGCGCGCACCTGGTCTTCGATCAGGTGATGAATGCCGCGCTCGGTCGGATAGGCCTGCGCGGTATGGTTCCAGGCCTGCACCAGCACCTGTTGCTCATCGGCGGCCAGCATCGGCAACTCACCGATGCGCTGCTCGCCATCGGCGACCATGGCGTGCAGCAGGCGGGTCCAGTGTTGGGCCATGCGGGCGATGGTCGGCGCGTCGAACAGGTCGTTGGCGTAGGTCAGCGCGGCGTGCAGGGTGCCGGACTTTTCATAGGTGTCCAGGGTCAGGTCGAACTGGGTGGTGCGGCCTTGCCACTCCACCAGGGCCAGTTCAAGGCCGGACGCGGTGCTGACCGATCCGATGTCGGACACCACCGGCTGGTGGTTGTACATCACCTGGAACAGCGGCGTATGGCTGAGGCTGCGCTCGACCTTGAGGGCTTCCACCAGGCGTTCGAAGGGCAATTCCTGATGGGCCTGGGCGCCGAGGGCGTGTTCCTTGATGCCTTGCAGCAGCTCGTTGACGCGGGTTTGCCCGCTGAGTTCGGTGCGCAGGACCTGGGTGTTGACGAAGAAGCCGATCAGCCCTTCGACCTCGGTACGGTTGCGGTTGGCAATCGGCACGCCGACACGGATATCGCCCTGGCCGGTGTAGCGATGCAGCAGCACATTGAACGCGCCGAGCAACAGCATGAACACGGTGACGTTGTGCTGTTGCGCGTAGCTACGCAACTGCGTGGCCAGCGCCGGGTCTATCGCAAAATTGTGGCGAGTGCCCTGGTAGCTGGGCATGGCCGGGCGCGGGTGATCGGTTGGCAGCTCCAGCACCGGGTGCTCATCACCCAGGCGTGCCTGCCAGTATTCCAGCTGACGGGCCTGCTCGCCGGCTTCCAGCCAGCGGCGCTGCCACAGGGCGTAGTCGCCGTACTGGATCGGCAGCGCCGGCAATTGCGGGGCCTGGTTGCGCTCATGGGCGTCGTAAAAACGGATGAATTCGTCGATCAGCACGTTCATCGACCAGCCATCGGAGACGATGTGGTGCAGGGTCAGCAGCAGCACGTGCTCCTGCGCGTCGAGCTTGAGCAACTGCACGCGCAGCAGCGGGCCATGCTCCAGGTCGAACGGCAGCAGCGACTGGCGAGTGGCCGCGTCGTTGACGGCGTGCTCGCGCACCTCTGGGGCCAGGTCGCTCAGGTCGAGCTGTTCGACGGCCAGCGACGGCTCCAGCGCCACCTGCAGCAGGCGCTCATCGGCCTGGCGCTGGAATACCGTGCGCAGGGTTTCGTGCCGCGCCACCAGGCTGGCGAATGCCTGTTGCATCGCGCTCAGGCTCAGCGCGCCCTTGAGGCGCACGGCGCCCGGCAGGTTGTAGGCGCCGCTGGCCGGGTCCAGTTGCCACAGGAACCACATGCGCTGCTGCGCGTAGGACAGCGCAAAGCGGTCCTCGGCCTCCACCCCGGCCGGAATCGGAAACCGGGAAAAATCCACCCCTTCTTTCTGCAGTGCCTGCAGGAACAGCTGGCGTTTTTCCAGGGGCAACCCGATAAACCGGCGAGCAAGTTTCAAGGAGTCTTCAGCATTCATTTCGTGGAGTCCGGAGCAATAGGCAGGAAGCACAAAGGCACGTCGTCCCTATAAAACGAACCGGCGAGGGAAAAATTAGCGCGGGGCATGAAGGCCTGGAGCGACGTGTCATCAGGGGTTACATCAATCCCGAGAAAGGCTGCGCGACTCGAGCTAGCATTGACGGACACCACTTTTTGCAACTACATTTAGTTACACGCAGGGAACGCCGTGTCCAAAAATGAAAAGCTGCTCGCCAAACTGCTCAACGAGCACATGGCATTTACCTGGCCCGAGCTTGTCACGCTGCTGCGCTGGCTTGGATACACACAGATCGAGGGGGCAGGAAGCCGCGTCAAGTTCGACCTCGGCGACCCCAGTGCAATGATCACCTTGCACAGGCCCCACCCCGGCAACGAACTGAAACACTACATTCGGCGCCAGATCATCGAACAATTGAAATCAGGAGAACTGATTCAGTGAACAACCAACTGAAACACAAAGGCTACATTGGCTCTATCGAAGCCAGCGTCGAAGACAACTGCCTGTTCGGCAAGATCCTGTTCATCAAGGCGCTGGTGAGTTACGAAGGCAAAACCGTCGCCGAGCTGGACGCGGCGTTTCGCGAGGCGGTGGACGACTACCTCGCGACCTGCCAGAGCCTCGGGCACACGCCGGAGAAACCGTGCAAAGGTTCCTTCAATGTTCGCGTCGGCCATGACCTGCACCTGGCTGCAGCCCTGGCCGCAACCCGTAAAAAGGTGACGCTCAATGACCTGACGCGCCAGGCGCTGAGTGAGTTTTTGCAACAGCACAGCGCAGACGCTTACCCAGCGATTGGCTGATCAGCCCAGGCGCCGATAGCCCAGCAACGCTGACCCGAGCACCACCGCCCCCGCCGCCACCGCCACCCAAAAGCCGCTGGTGGCGCCAAAGTGGTCGATCATCCACCCGGCGCTTGCCGCACCAATGGCCACGCCGATGCTGAGGCCGGTGATCAGCCAGGTCATGCCCTCGGTGAGGCGGCTGGGCGGCACGATGCGCTCCACCAGGGCCATGGACACAATGAGCGTGGGGGCGAAGAACAGCCCGGAGACAAAGATCGCCGCCGCCAGCCCCGCAATATTGCTCACCAGCAGCAACGGCACGGTGGTCAGCGCCGTCGCCACGCCGCAGAACAGGAACTGCCGGGGCAACGAGGCCTTGAGCTTGAGCGTGCCAAAGGCCAACCCCGCCAGGCACGAACCGATGGCGTACACCGACAGCACGATACTCGCCGCCGCCGGCTGCCCCTGATGCTGGGCGAAAGCCACGCTAACCACGTCGACCACGCCGACGATCACGCCCATGGCCAACAGCAAAATCATCAGGATCAGCACCGAGGGCGAAGCGATCAGCCAGCGGCCGTGATGGGCCTGGTGCGCGTGCACCGGCGGTTCAGTCGCGCGTTGCAGCACAAAGGTGGTCACGCCCACCGCCAGCAACAGCGCGGCCACCAAGGGCCCGGCTTCCGGAAACAGCACCACGCTCAGGCCGACCGAAATCGGCGGGCCGATGATAAAGCACACTTCATCGAGCACCGACTCCAGGGCAAACGCGGTTTGCAGCTGGGGCTGGCCCCGATACAACTCGGTCCAGCGCGCCCGCACCATGGCCGACATATTCGGTATGCAGCCGGCCAGCGCGGCGAACAGGAACAGCGTCCAGCTCGGCGCCTGCAAGCGGGTGCACAGCAACAACAGCAGCAACGCCCCGCCGCCGATCAACGCCGCAATCGGCAGCACCCGGCCCTGGCCGTAGCGGTCGACCAAGCGCGACACCTGCGGCGCGCAAAACGCCGTGGCCAGCGCAAACACCGCCGCCACCGAACCGGCCAGGCCGTAGCCGCCATGCACCTGGGCCAACATGGTGATCAGGCCGATGCCGGTCATCGACACCGGCATCCGCGCCAGCATGCCGGCCAATACAAACGCCCGGGAACCCGGGGCCTGGAATAACGCCGCGTAAGGGTTTGCCATCTTCACACCAACCGCTTGATCTGTTTGTGCCGCCACACCAGCCGGTAATACGCGGTCTGCAGCGCCAGCATCGCCAGGTACGTCACCGGAAATGCCATCCACACGCCTTCCAGGCCAAAGTGCGCGTTGAGCAGATACGCCATCGGCAGTTCCACGCACAACACGCAGAAGATCGAGATAACGACCGGCATCAGCACCACGCCACTGGCGCGCATGATGCCGCCAATCACGGCCTGGAAGCCGAACACCAGGATGCTCCAGAGCATGATGTGCAGCAGGTGTTCGGCGTTGATGCGCGCCGCGTCGTCGGTGATGAACAGGCCGAGCAACCAGTGCGACAACACGTAGCCCAGCACAATCAGTCCACCGGTCAGGCCGGTGTTGATCAGCAACCCGGTGCGCAGGATCGGCCCGATGCGTTCCAGCTTGCCGGCGCCAATCGCCTGGGCGCCGAGGATCGAGGCGGTGATGGCAATCGACAGCGCCGGGAATTGCACATAGTTGACGATCTGCGTCACCGCGCCGTAGGCCGCCGTGGCCTGGGAGCCGTGGCCGTTGACCAGGGCCAGGATGACCAGCTCCGACAGCGACAGCACCACCATCTGCAAGCCGGTGGGCAAGCCGATCCGCAGGACTTTGCCGAGGATCACGCGGTCCAGGCGCAGGGCCGCGAGCAACTCACGATCAGGCGCCATCACATGGTTTTTATGGCGCAGGCGCAGGACCAGAAACAGCATCGCCGAGGCGTTACCCACCAGGCCGGCGTACACCGCGCTCTGGATGCCCAGGGGCGGCAGGCCGATCCAGCCGCGAATCAGCGCCGGGGTCAGCAGCAGGCCCACCAGGGTCGAGACCATCAGCGCCAGCAACGGCGAAATTGTATCGCTGACCCCGCGCAGCAATTGCGTATAGAGGATGAAGACCAGCAGCAACGGCATGATCAGCATCATCATCTGCGCGTAACCCACCGCGTCGTCGAGCACATCCACCGGCGTGCCCAGCGCCTGCAACGCCGGGCGCGCAAACAGGCTGCCCAGCACCGCCGCGATCAAGCCCACCAGCGCGCCGAGGGTCAGGGTGGCGCCGGTAATCGACTTGACCATCGCCGTTTCCTGCGCGCCCCAGGCCTGGCCGATCAATACCGAGGCGCCCGCCCCCAGGCCGATCACCAGGGCAATGAAGAAAAACACGATGGGGAACATGCCCGACACCGCCGCCAGCGCCTGGGTGCCGAGCATCTGCCCGACGTAGATACCATTGAGCGTGCCGGAAAAACTCTGCAGGAAGTTGGACAGCACCATCGGTGCCAGGAAGATCAGGTAGACCTGCCACAGCGGGCGTTGCAAAGGGCTTTGCATGAAAAACGGGGCCTCGGAGAGCTAAAGCGTCCGAGGGTTATACCGTAATTGGATCCTATGTGCTTTATCCGTGCTGGGGTTCTACCACCAGGCGGCTGTCGAGCAGTGTCGCCCTCAAGTGCCGGCCCGGCCCGCGCAACACACACTCGGCAATCGCCGGCTCCAGTTCGACCCGCAAGCGCCGACTCAAGGCGCGCGCGCCAAAACGCACGTCATGCTGGCGGCACAGCCATGCCCGCGCCTGCGCATCCACGCTCAACGAGCGTTGTTGCGCCGCCAGGCGTTGGTTGAGTTTGGCCAACTCCACGTCCAGCAGTGCCTCCAGCCACTGGGCGTCGATGGGCTCGAACAGCAGGATGCGGTCGATGCGGTTGAGAAACTCCGGCTCGAAGTGCCCGTGCAACGCCTCTTCCAGCACCGCCGCCTCGCCCCGCGCAAACACCCGCAGCAGGCGCCGCCAGCCTTGGGCAAAACGCTGGCGATGCCGACGCGCCTGCTGCGCGCCGATATTGCTGGTCATGAAAATCAGGCTGTTGCGAAAGTCCAGGGTGCGCGTGCCGCCGGCCAGGGTCAGTTGGCCGTTTTCAAGGATGCCGAGCAGGCTGCGCACCACTTCCTGGCTGGCTTTTTCCAGCTCATCGAACAGCACGATCCCGGGCCGGCTGTAGGTGCCCTGGATCAACTCGCTGTTGAACAGGCTGATGCCCTCTTTGCTACCCACGTAGCCAGGCGGCGCGCCGGTGAGTGCCGCCGCGTAATGTTCCTGGGCCAGGGTGTGCATGTCGATACGACAAAAGCCATCGGCGCGGCCGTGCAGTGCCTGGGCCAGCAGGCGCACGATTTCGGTCTTGCCCACGCCGGTGGGGCCCATGAACAGGTTGACGCTCAAGGGCCGGTCGCGCTCGCCGATATCCGCCTTGACCACCTTGAGCAGGCCTTCCACCTGGGCCAACGCGGCGTCCTGGCCGACGATACGGCTGCGCAGCAAGGCCATCACCTGAGCCGGTTCAAAGGTAAAACGCATGCCCTACTCCACGGTTTTTTCTTTACCGCCGTGGGGCAGTTGCCCCACCGGGCACTCGGCGACGCCCACTGTATTGCGGGTGATTTTCTCGACGTTTTCCTGGGCCTTTTGCGCATCCAGTACCCAGGTGCGATAGAACTCGAACGGGCAGTCGGCCACGCCCTTGTCGCCATCGCCCGAGGCGTGCATGCCGGTGTAACCCCGGTGCAGCAGCTTGAACAGGTGGTTCTGCGACTGGTCATTGGCCCGCGCATCGCGAATCTGCGACACCGAGAGCTGGGCGTACTGAATGCCCATCTCTTCCTCGCCGCACTCGCCCAGCGTGCGCCCGTCAAAGCCGATGATCGCCGAGTGACCGAAGTACGAATACACCCCGTCAAAACCCGCCGCGTTGGCCACGGCCACATAGCAGTTGTTCGCCCAGGCCATGCTCTTGGACATCTGCACCTGCTGCTCCTTGGCCGGGTACATATAGCCCTGGCAACGCACGATCAGCTCCGCGCCCTTCATCGCGCAGTCGCGCCAGATCTCCGGGTAGTTGCCGTCGTCGCAGATAATCAGGCTGATCTTCATGCCTTTGGGCCCGTCGCACACATAAGTGCGATCCCCCGGATACCAGCCCTCAATGGGGCACCACGGAATGCACTTGCGGTAGCGTTGCACGATTTCGCCGAGGTTATTGATCAGCACCAGCGTGTTGTAAGGCGCCTTGTGCGGATGCTCCTCGTGGCGCTCGCCGGTCAGGGAAAACACGCCCCAGGTGTTGGCCTGGCGGCAGGCGGCGGAGAAAATCGCGGTTTCTTCACCGGGGATGCTCGCGGCGGTGGCCATCATCTCGTCGTGGTCGTACATGATGCCCATGGTGCTGTATTCCGGGAACACCACCAGGTCCATGCCGGGCAGGCCCTGCTTCATGCCGACGATAATCTCGGCAATCTTCTTTGCGTTGTCGATGACCTCGGCCTTGCTGTGCAGGCGCGGCATCTTGTAGTTCACCACCGCGACACCGACGGTGTCCGGGCTGCTGGAAATGTCGCCATGACGCATAACAACGCTCCTGGTCTAGTGGCTGATCATCCACGGGCGTGGCCCGGTTTTGGTCTTGAGGCCCAATGGGTTGGCCTTGCTCGGCAGCACCTTCTTGCTGGTGCCGCAACAGCTGCAACCGGCCGGGTGCTTGCGGCTTTGCTGGTATTCGCCGACGGTCTGCGGCGCGTTGGCGCTGCGCTCGTTGCCGGCAATGGCCTTGCGCTGGTTCGCCGACAACGTTTGCAGGGCCGGGGCCGATATCAGCAACTGCCCGCCTGCCCCCGCGCAGTACGGGCATTGGCTGGGTTCGTTGCGCTGGGCGATCGGCCGCAACATCGTGAAGGTGCCGCAGCTCTCGCAGGTGTATTCGTAGGTCGGCATGGCTACAGGTCCGGGGCGATGGGCAGGTCGATGCTGCCGTCCAAGAATTTGGTCGGGCCGTTGGCATTCGGGTTGATATCGAACTCGAAGATTTCCGTCGGCAGCCACAAGGTCGCGCAGGCATTCGGGATGTCCACCACGCCGCTGATATGCCCCTGCACCGGCGCCGAGCCGAGCAACGCGTAACCCTGGGCCGGCGAGTAGCCGAACTTGGTCAGGTAGTTGATCGCATTCAGGCACGCCTGGCGGTAGGCGACGTTGACGTCCAGGTAATGCTGCTGGCCCTGTTCGTCCACCGAGATGCCTTCGAAGATCAGGTAGTTCTTGTAGTTCGGCGTGATCGGGCTTGGCTTGAACACCGGGTTCTTGATCCCGTACTTGGCCATGCCGCCCTTGATCAGCTCGACTTTCATATGCACCCAGCCGGCCATTTCGATGGCGCCGCAAAAGGTGATTTCGCCGTCGCCCTGGCTGAAGTGCAAATCGCCCACCGACAGCCCGGCGCCGTTGACGTAGACCGGGAAGAAGATCTTCGAACCGCGGGACAAATCCTTGATATCGCAGTTACCGCCATGCTCGCGCGGCGGCACGGTGCGTGCGCCGGTGGCGGCGGCATCGTCACGGGCCTGGCCCTGCAGCTTGCCCATGTGCGCGGTGGCGGCCAGCGGTGCGTTGGCCAGCGGCGGCACGCGGGTGGGGTTGGTGTCGATCAGTTCCTGCTCGCGGCGGTTCCAGTCGGCGAGCATCACCGGGTCGGGCAGGCAGCCGATCAGCCCGGGATGGATCAGGCCGGCGAAATTCACCCCCGGGATATGCCTGGAGCTAGTGAACATGCCCTTGAAATCCCAAATGGCTTTTTGCGCGCTGGGGAAGTGGTCGGTGAGAAACCCGCCGCCGTTCTGGCGCGAGAAGAAGCCGTTGAAGCCCCACTGCGAATCGGCCTTGGCGCCGATGTCGAGCAAGTCCACCACCAACAGGTCACCCGGCTCGGCGCCGTGCACACCCACCGGGCCCGACAGGTAATGCACGGTGGACAGGTCCACGTCGCGCACATCGCTGGCGTCGTCGTTGTTCTTGATCGCGCCGGCGGTCCAGTCGTAGGTTTCGAGAATGAAGTCGTCACCCGGCTTCACCCAGCAGGCCATCGGGATATCCGGGTGCCAACGGTTGTGGATCTGCTCGTTCTCGGTGACGGGTTGGTTGAGGTCGACTTTGATCAGCGTTTCGGTCATGGGCTGGCTCCTGGACGGATGACGGTGCGTTCGATCCAGTCTCATGGAGCCAGGTAAAACGGGGAATACGTCGGATGACGTATAAATCTCGCAGTTGCAACACCAAACACATGTGGGAGGGGGCTTGCCCCCGATAGCGGTGGGTCAGCCACGATATAAGTGGCTGAAAGACTGCTATCGGGGGCAAGCCCCCTCCCACATGTTGAACGGTGCTACCTCTAGACGGATAGGTAGCGGCTTATGGTCGCCTCATCCACCCGATCCCGCGTCTCCTCAATCACAAACCGCCCCTTCTCGATCACCAAAAACCGATCGGCAATTTCCAGGGTAAACGACAGCACCTGCTCCGACACCACAATGGTCAAATCGCGCAAAGTGCGAATCTCTTTCAACGTGCGCGCAATGTCCTTGATGATCGACGGCTGAATCCCCTCGGTCGGCTCATCCAGCAACAACACTTTGGGGTTGGTCGCCAACGCCCGGGCAATTGCCAGTTGCTGTTGCTGGCCGCCAGAGAGGTTGCCGCCCTTGCGCGACTGCATGTCATAGAGCACCGGAAACAGCGCGTACAAATCCTCCGGCACTTTGCCCCGTGCCGACGCCGGCAGCCCGGTCTGGATATTCTCCAGCACACTCATGCTCGGGAAAATCATGCGGCCCTGGGGCACATAGGCGATGCCACGCGCGACCCGTTCGTGGGTCTCCAGCGCCGACACATTGTGCCCATCCACGCTGACCTGGCCTTTCCACTGCGGCAGGATGCCCATCAGGCTCTTGAACAAGGTGGTCTTGCCCATGCCATTGCGGCCCATCACCGCGACGATCTCGCGCTTGGCCACGTTGAGGTCCAGGTCGTGGAGGATCTGGCTCTGCCCGTAGCCGCAGGACAACTGGTCGATCTTGAACATGCCTGCTTCCTCAGTGGCCCAAATACACTTCAATGACTTTAGGATTGCTTTGCACCGACTCCATGCTGCCCTCGGCCAGCACCTTGCCCTGGTGCAGCACCGTGACTTTGTGAGCGATGCTTTTGACGAATTCCATGTCGTGCTCGATCACCAGCACCGAACGGCCCTGGCTGATGCGGTTGAGCAGCTCGGCGGTTTGCGCGCGCTCGTTGACGCTCATGCCTGCCACCGGCTCATCGAGCATCAGCAACTCCGGGTCTTGCATCAGCAACATGCCGATTTCCAGCCACTGCTTCTGCCCGTGGGACAGCAGGTCGGCCTGTTGCTGCAGCAAGTCGCCGAGGAAGATTTCCCGCGCCACCTCCTCCACCCGCGCGACCACCTGGGCGTTGCGCTTGAAGAACAGCGCGCCCCACACCTTGCGCCCGGCCGGGTAGGACATCTCGAGGTTCTCGAACACCGTGAGGTTTTCGTAGATCGACGGGTTCTGGAATTTGCGCCCAACCCCGGCGCGCACGATGTTGTACTCGCGCATTTTGGTCAGTTCCTTGCCGTCGAACTGGATGCTGCCGCTGGTGGCGCGGGTCTTGCCGCAGATCAGGTCGAGCACCGTGGTCTTGCCGGCGCCGTTGGGGCCGATGACCACGCGCACTTCATTGCGGTCGATATACAGGTTGAGGTTGTCGACGGCCTTGAAGCCGTCGAACGACACGGTAAGGCCTTCGATGGCCAATACCGGTTTATTCATTTCAAAGCCGACGGCGGTCATGGTTGAGTCTCCAGGATCTTGGTTTTGGCCTTGGCTTTAACCGGGGCCTTGACCAGCGGTTTGCGCCGCAGCAGTTTTGCCAACGCCTGGCGCCCATGGCTGTCCCACAAACCGGCCAAACCGTTGGGGAAGTACATGACCACGGCGATAAACAACCCGCCCATCAGGTACAGCCACAGCTCGGGGAAGGACTCGGAAAAGTAGGTCTTGCCGTAGTTCACCAACAGCGCGCCATACACCGCGCCGAGCAGCGACATGCGCCCGCCCACTGCGGCAAAAATCACCATCTCGATCGACGGCACGATGCCCACGAACGACGGCGACATAAAGCCCACCTGCAAGGCAAACATCGCCCCGCCAATCGCCGAAAACGCGGCGGCCACGCAGAACACGAAGATCTTGAAGCTGGCCACGTCATAGCCAGAAAACCGCACGCGCTCTTCCTTGTCACGCATGGCCATCAGCAACCGGCCGAGCTTGGACGCGAGAATAAAGCGGCCAATGAAGATGCAGCCGAACAGCAAGCCGGCGTTGATGAAGTACAGGAGCATTTTTGCGCTGTCGGTGCGCAGGTCCCAGCCGAGCAGGGTCTTGAGGTCGGTGATGCCGTTGACGCCGCCGGTCAAGCCTTGTTGGCCGACAATCAGCACGGTAAGAATCAGCGCAATCGCCTGGGTGACAATGGAGAAATACACATCACCCACGCGGCGCTTGAACAGCGCCATGCCGATGATGAATGCCAGCAGCACCGGCACCGCAATCACCGCCACCAGCGTGAAGCTGAAACTGTGGAACGGCTGCCACAGCCAGGGCAGCTCTGTGATCTGGTTCCAGTCCATGAAGTCCGGGATGCCCGGCGTGGACTGGATCTTGGTGCTCTGCGGGTCCGAGGCCTCAAGTTTGAGGAACATCGCCATGCAGTAGCCGCCGACACCGAAGAACACGCCCTGCCCCAGGCTGAGAATGCCGCCATAGCCCCAGCACAGCACCAGGCCGACCGCCACAAACGCGTAGGTCAGGTATTTGCCGACCATGTTCAGGCGAAACGCGTCCAATGTGAGGGGGAACACCACAAGGATCAACAGCGCCAGCAGCACGATGCCGATCAGGTTTTGCTGGCCGCCCAGCAGCTTGTCTAAAGCCTTCATCTGCTCGCCTCTACTTGCGCACTTTGATGGAGAACAACCCTTGCGGGCGCAGCATCAGGATCAGAATCACCGACGACAAGGTCAGCACCTTGGCCATCGAGCCACTGAGGAAAAACTCCGACAGCGATTGGGTCTGGGCGATCACGAACGCCGAGGCGATGGTGCCGAACAGGCTTTGCGCGCCGCCGAACACCACCACCAGAAAGGTGTCGACGATGTACTGTGAGCCGGCCGTGGGGCCGGTTGAACCGATGGTGGTAAACGCCGCGCCAGCCACACCGGCCACGCCGCAGCCGAGGGCGAAGGTCATGCGGTCGACCTTGCGCGTGTTGATGCCCACCGCGCGGCTCATCAAGCGGTTCTGCACCGTGGCGCGCACCTGCAGGCCCCAGCGCGAGCGGTAGAGCATCAGGAAGATCGCGCCGGTCAGCAGCAGGGTCAGGCCCATCATGAACAGGCCGTTGCGCGGGATTTCGATGGCGTCGGTGAAGTTCACCGAGCCCATCAGCCAGGCTGGCGGTTCGGCGCTGACTTCACGGGCGCCGAACACCGAGCGGAAGGTTTGCTGCATCACCAGAGACAGGCCCCAGGTCGCGAGCAAGGTGTCCAGCGGGCGCTTGTACAAACGGCTGATCATCGCCCATTCCACCAGCCAGCCGATGGCGCCGGCGACCAGGAATGACAGGGCAATGGCGAAGAAAAAGTAATAGGGCTGGAAGCTCGGCGCAAAGTGCGCAGTGAGGCTGGAACACACGTAGGTGGTATAGGCGCCGATGGTCAGGAACTCACCGTGGGCCATGTTGATCACGCCCATCTGGCCAAAGATGATCGCCAGCCCCAACGCCATCAGCAACAGCACGCAGAACACGGACAAACCGTTGAACCCCTGCATTGCCGCGATGGCTCCAAATTCCGATAGCCATTCCATGATGATGGTCTCCTGAGCGGGAGGTGATAGTGGGTATGCAGTGCGCTTTTGCTCTATGTGGGAGGGGGCATGCCCCCGATAGCAGTGGGTCAGCAACACATCAGGTGACTGACACTCCCTCATCGGGGGCAAGCCCCCTCCCACATTTGGATCTCTATTGACTTGTTACTTACTGGTAACCCTTGGGAAACGGGTTCGGCTCGATCAGATCCGACTCGAAGATCACCTTGAACTGACCGTTAGGCAGCACTTCACCGATCCGCGATTTGCTCCACAGGTGGTGGTTTTCGTGGATCTTCACATAGCCTTCCGGCGCGGTTTTCAGTTCGATGCCAGGGCTTGCCGCGACGACTTTATCCACGTCGAAACTGCCGGCCTTTTCCACTGCGGCTTTCCACAACCATGGGCCGAGGTAGGCGGCCTGGGTCACGTCGCCGATCACCGCATCCTTGCCGTACTTGGCCTTGAAGGCGTCGACGAAGGCTTTGTTGTTGGGGTTGTCCAGGCTCTGGAAGTACTTCATCGAGGCATAGAAACCGGCCATGTTTTCGCCGCCGATGCCGAGCAGTTCGTCTTCGGTCACCGATAGGGTCAGCAGGGTCTGCTTGGCCGAGTTCACGCCTGCCGCATTCAGTTGTTTGTAGAAGGCCACGTTGGAGCCGCCAACCACCGCCGCGAACACCACGTCAGGCTTTTTCAGCTTGACCTTGTTGATCAGCGAACCGAATTGGGTGTTGCCCAGCGGGTAGTAGTCTTCGCCGACCACGGTGCCGTGCAGCACGTTTTCAATGTGCTTGCGCGCGATTTTCATCGAGGTTCGCGGCCAGATGTAGTCGGAGCCGACCAGGTAGAAGGTTTTTGCGCCCTTGGTCTTGGCGATCCAGTCGAGGCTGGCGAGGATCTGCTGGGTGGCTTCTTGGCCGGTGTAGATCACGTTTTTCGACTGTTCCAGGCCTTCATAGAAGGTCGGGTAGTAGAGCAGACCGTTCTCTTTTTCGAAGATCGGCAGCACGGCTTTGCGCGAGGCCGAGGTCCAGCAGCCGAACACGGCGGCGACCTTGTCGTTGACCAGCAACTTCTTGGCTTTTTCCGCGAAGGTCGGCCAGTCGGACGCGCCGTCTTCCTGGATCACCTTGATCTGCCGACCGAGGATCCCGCCCGACGCGTTGATCTGTTCGATGGCCAGGCGTTCGGCCTGGATCGAGCCGGTTTCGGAAATCGCCATGGTGCCGGTGGCCGAGTGCAACTGGCCGACGGTCACTTCGGTAGGGGTCACGGCCAGGCCTTCGTTATCGGCCAGCACGCCCTGGCTGAACAGCGCGGCCGCCAACAAGGACAAGGCCAACAGCGGTTTGGAGCGGATCAATCGTGGTTCCATGGGGCGACTCCTCTGCAATGAGGGGTCCAGCATGGCGGCAGTGGGCCAGCGCGGGTATACGCAGGCTGACGTAGCGGAGTACGTCATTTGACGTATGCCGCTACGCACCATTTTCGCGCAGGATCCCGCCCGCCCAGCCACTGGAGATCCAATGTGGGAGGGGGCTTGCCCCCGATGAGGGTGTGTCAGTTGATAAATTTTTAACTGACCCACCGCCATCGGGGGCAAGCCCCCTCCCACATTTGGAATTCAGTGTGTTCAAGGGCATGGAATTTGCTCATCCAACTCAGCCCACTCCCCGGAGTCTCCCACCGTGCACCCCACCCCCGGCACCCAGCGCATCGTCAAGATCCGCCGCGACTACAACACCTGGGTCGCCGACGAGACCATGGAAGACTACGCCCTGCGCTACACCCCCAAGTCGTTTCGCAAATGGTCGGAGCTGCGAATCGCCAACACCGCGCTGGGCGCGGTGTCGTTCCTCGCACTCGAGGCCATCGGCGGCGTGCTGGCCTTGAGTTACGGGTTTACCAACACCTTCTGGGCGATTCTCACCATCAGCCTGGTGATCTTCCTCACCGGCCTTCCCATCAGCTATTACGCCGCGCGCTACGGCGTGGACATGGACCTGCTGACCCGTGGCGCCGGCTTCGGCTATATCGGTTCCACCATCACCTCGTTGATCTACGCCAGTTTCACCTTCCTGTTTTTCGCCCTTGAGGCAGCGATCATGGCCCTGGCGCTGGAGCTGTATTTCCATATCCCGCTGGCCATCGCCTATGTGATCTGCTCCCTGCTGGTGATCCCGCTGGTGGCCTACGGCGTGACCCTGATCAGCCGCCTGCAACTGTGGACACAACCGATCTGGCTGCTGTTGCTGGTGCTGCCCTATGGCTTTGTGGGGTGGAAAAATCCCGACGCCTTCAGTGACTGGACCAGCTTTGTCGGGCGCAGCGGCGATGGCGGCGGCTTCAACCTGTTGGCGTTCTGCGCCGCCTGCACCGTGGCGCTGTCGCTGGTGACGCAGATCGGCGAGCAAGTGGACTATCTGCGCTTCCTGCCGGAAAAAACCGTGGCCAACCGCAAGCGCTGGTGGGCCGCCTTGCTCTGCGCCGGCCCGGGCTGGATCATCCCCGGCGCGCTGAAAATGTTCGCCGGCGCGTTCCTCGCGTTTCTCGCCCTGCAACATGAAATCCCCATGGAGCGCGCGGCCGAGCCGACGCAGATGTACCTGGTCGCGTTCCGCTATGTGTTCAGCTCGCCGGAATGGGCGCTCGGCGCCATGGTGCTGTTTGTGTTCATCTCGCAGATGAAGATCAACCTCACCAACGCCTACGCCGGCTCCCTGGCCTGGTCGAATTTCTTTGCCCGCGTCACCCACAGCCACCCCGGCCGCGTGGTGTGGCTGGTGTTCAACGTGGCCATTGCGCTGATGCTGATGGAGCTGGGCGTGTTCGATGTGATCGACCAGGTACTGGGGCTCTACGCCAACATTGCAATTGCCTGGATCGGCACGCTGGTGGCCGACCTGGTGATCAACAAGCCGTTGGGGCTGTCGCCCAAACACATCGAGTTCAAGCGCGCGCACCTCTACGACATCAACCCGGTGGGCGTCGGCTCGATGCTGATCGCTTCGTTGCTGTCGATCCTCGCGCACTTCGGCCTGTTCGGCAGCCTGGCCCAGGCCGCGCCGCCGTTCGTGGCGCTGGGCACTGCGCTGGTGATGGCGCCGCTGTTGGCATGGCTGACCCAGGGCAAGTACTACATCGCGCGCACCAGCGACCCGCAGTTGATTCACCCGGTTGCGCCCGCCACCCACGCCGTGTGCGGGCTGTGCAGCAACCCGTTCGAGACGGCAGACATGGCGTTCTGCCCGGCCTACAGCACGCCGATCTGCTCGCTGTGCTGTTCGCTGGATGCGCGTTGCGGCGATCGCTGCAAACCCCATGCGCGGCTGGTCAGCCAGTTCGAAGGCGTGATGCGCTGGTTGCTGCCCAACACCTTGATGCCGCGCCTGCACACGCGCTTGGCCCACTACCTGGGGCTGTTACTGGTGCTGGAGCTGCTGCTCGCCAGCGCCCTGGCCTTGATCTACGTGCAGGCGGCCCAAGGCTTGCCGCACTCCGAAACCTTGTACCAGGCGTTTTTCAAGGCTTTCCTGACCCTCTCGGTGCTGGCCGCCGTGCTCGCCTGGTGGGTGGTGCTGACCCGCGAAAGCCGCCGCGTAGCCCAGGAAGAATCCGACCGCCAGACCTTGCTCTTGATGCACGAAATCGACGCCCACAGCCTCACCGACCAGGCCCTGCAACAGGCCAAGGAAGCCTCGGAAGCCGCCAACGCCGCCAAGAGCCGCTACGTCACCGGGCTGTCCCACGAACTGCGCACGCCGCTCAACAGCATCCTCGGTTTCACCCAGATCCTGCAGCGCGACAGCGCCATGCCCGAGCAGCATCAGGACGCCCTGGCGACCATCCTGCGCAGCGGCTCGCACCTGGTGTCGCTGATCGACGGCCTGCTGGATGTGGCCAAGATCGAGGCCGGCAAGCTGCGCCTGGAACTCACCGAAATCCCCTTCCCCGAACTGCTCCACGACCTGGAGCAAATGTTCACGCCCCAGGCACAGGACAAGGGCCTGCGCTTTCGCCTGGACTGCGTGGGCAAGATCCCGGCGGTGGTGCGCGGCGATGAAAAGCGCGTGCGCCAGATCCTGATCAACCTGCTCGGCAACGCGGTGAATTTCACCGACAGCGGTGAGGTGCGCCTGCGGGTCAGCTACATGCGCGAGACCGCCAATTTCGAAATCATCGACACCGGCATCGGCATCGACCCGGAACAGATCGAGCGGATTTTCCAGCCGTTCGAGCGCGGCGACCTGATGCGCCAGGACAAGGGCGTGGGCCTGGGGCTGACCATCACGCGCATGCTCACCGCGCTCATGGGCGGCGAGCTGCGGGTGACCAGCGCACTCGACCAAGGCACGTGCTTCCAGGTACGGCTGTTCCTGTCCCAGGTACGCGCGCCGCAGGCGGTGGTGCACGTGGAGCACGACATCATCGGCTACCAGGGCGCGCGCCGGCGCATCCTGGTGGTCGACGACCATGTGGACCATCGCAAGGTGCTCAGCGGCATGCTCATACCTTTAGGCTTTGAGGTGGTGCAGGCCAGCAATGGCCAGGACGCGATCCGCCAAGTGGCGCTGCTGGCGCCGGACCTGATTCTGATGGACCTGTCGATGCCGACCCTGGACGGCTATGAAACCAGCCGCCTGATCCGCCGCAATGCGCTGTCCACCGCACCGATCATCGTAATTTCCGCCAACGCCTTCACCGACGACCGCGAACGCAGCATCGCCGCCGCCTGCAACGACTACCTGGCCAAGCCGGTGCGTACTCCGGAACTGCTCGGGCGCCTGCAACAGCACCTGGGGCTGGAGTGGCTGCGGCGCATCCAAAGCCGGGTGCCGCCCACCTCCCCCCGGGTCCTGCCCTGTGCCGAAGACCTCGCCGAACTCGCCGAGCTCAGTGCCATCGGCTACGTGCGCGGCCTGCACGCCAAACTCGACTCACTCCTTGAACAGCGCCCCGACACCGAGCCTTTCATCAGCAAGGTGCGCGGGCTGCTCAAGGGTTTCCGCCTGGATGAACTCAACCGAACCCTCAAGGAGGCCGAAGATGAATGCACTCACCCGCAGCACTGAACCCGGCGTGGTGCTGATCGTCGATGACACGCCCGACAATTTGGCCATGCTCTCCGACGCCCTCGACGACGCCGGCTACATGGTGCTGGTGGCCCTCGACGGCCTCAGCGCGTTGAACCGCGTGCAACGCCGGCGCCCGGACCTGATCCTGCTGGACGCGATGATGCCGGGCCTGGACGGCTTTGAAACCTGCCGCCGGCTCAAGGCGCAGCCTGCCAGCGCAGATATCCCGGTGGTGTTCATGACCGGGCTGACCGACAGCAAGCATGTGGTGCAGGGCTTTGAGGTGGGCGGCAGTGATTACGTGACCAAGCCGATCCAGACCGATGAGGTGTTGGCGCGGGTGGCGGCGCATTTACGTACGTCGCGAATTCTGCTGTCGGCACGGGCGGCGACGCAGCCGAGTGTGTTGACCCTGGAAGATGCACCGGCGCAGCGGCTGTTGTCGGCCAGGTTTCAACTGACCGAGCGCGAGGTTGAAGTGTTGCGCTGGGTGGCGTGTGGCAAGACCAACCGGGATATTGGCGATATTTTGGGGTTGAGTCCGAGGACGGTGAATAAGCATCTGGAGCATGTGTATGTGAAGTTGGGCGTGGAGACACGGACAGCCGCCACGTCCGTCGCGTTGGCCGCCATCTGATCACCTGATGGATGAAGATCCGCTAACCGCCGAAAGTTTGTGATGGCCGCCTTAACGTCGGATCAAACGGATTAATCCGAGGCCCGATCGCCGCCGCCTCACGCTTGAGCAATTCCACCACCATCGGCAACCGCCCCGGCCCCAGGCGATCACTGATGGTCGCCACACTCAGCGCCGCCACCGCATGCCCGTCCCGGTTGAGGATCGGCACCGCCAACCCCGCCATGCCTTCCAGCACCCCGGTATTGCGCGCCGCGTAACCCAGGCGCCGCACGTTCTCCACCTCCGAGCGCAACAGCACCTCGTCATACAGGTGAAAATCCTTGAGCCTAGGCAAGTTGTAGCGGATCACCGTTTCACGCTCTTCCTCGGGCAAAAACGCCAGAATCGCCAAACTGCCCTGCCCCACGCCCAACGCCACGCGCCCGCCGATATCACCGGTAAAGGTGCGAATCGGGTACGGCCCTTCGCTGCGATCCAGGCAGATCGCATCAAACCCGCTGCGCGCCAGCAGGAACAGCGAATCACCCAGCGAGGCACTCAGGCGCAGCATGCTGGGCCGCACCAGCTCGCGCAGGTTGTCGGTCTTGCCCGCGTTCGCCGCCAGGGCGAAAAACTCCAGGCTCAGGCGATAGCGCTTGCTGCGCGCGTCCTGCTCGACCATGCCTTCGTCCATCAGGCTGCGCAGCAGGCGGTGGGTGGTGGGTTGCGACAGGCCCACCTGCTGCGCGAGTTGGGTGACGCGCTCGCCGCCTTCCGGCACTGCGCCCAAGGTGCGCAGCAAGGCAAATAAACGGGAGACCGCACCCGCGCCGACTTCTTTGCTGCTGTCATTCCGCTCAGTGGAATCCATAACACTTAATCTCGCTATAAATTCTGGTGAATGAATTAAACCGAAAATACTTACTCATTCAGTGAAATTCGATCTTCCGCCCATCCTAGTCTTCGTCCTAATCTGCGTCCACAGGGGCGAAATGAACAACAACCGGCAGCCGACTCAAGATCGAGCGCCACCGCACCGGCAAGACTCTTTTCGCATCTGCCCAAAACAAAAAAGCGCGTTTCGACGCGACTCAAAAAAGGTGGAACGCAGACATGGCATTTCTCCAACTCAACGCCTTGAGCAAACGCTACGGCGCCGTCGACGCGGTGGTCGCCACCGACCTTGCGGTGGAAAAAGGCGAGTTCGTTTCCCTGCTCGGCCCCTCGGGTTGCGGCAAGACCACCACCCTGCAAATGATCGCCGGCTTCGTTGATGTGAGCGGCGGGCAGATCCTGCTCGACGGCCGTGACATCACCCACGCCAAACCCGCCAGCCGAGGCCTGGGCGTGGTGTTCCAGAGTTATGCGCTGTTCCCGCACATGAGCGTGCGCGACAACGTTGCCTTCGGCCTGAAGATGCGCAAGGTGCCGGCCGCCGAGATCGCCAGCAAAGTCAAAACCGTGCTCGAACTGGTACGCCTGGCGCCCCATGCCGAGCGCTACCCCCGCGAGCTGTCCGGCGGCCAGCGCCAGCGCGTGGCCCTGGCCCGCGCGTTGGTGATCGAACCGCCGGTGTTGCTGCTGGACGAGCCGCTGTCCAACCTCGACGCCAATTTGCGCGAAGAGATGCAGTTCGAGATCCGCCGCATCCAGTGCGCGGTGGGCATCACCACCTTGATGGTCACCCACGACCAGGCCGAGGCGCTGTCCATCAGCGACCGCGTGGTGGTGATGCAGGCCGGGCGCGTGACCCAGATCGACGCGCCGTACAAACTTTACGAACACCCGCGCACGCGGTTTATCTCGGACTTCGTCGGCAAGGCCAACCTGCTGGCCGGCGATTACGATCAACTGGGTATCCCGCAAGTGCGCCACGAAGGTGGCGACGGCGAGCTGACCCTGAGCCTGCGCCCGGAAAAAATCCAACTGGTGGACGCCGGCACCGGGCGCCTGCAAGGCAAGGTTCTGGACCGCTACTTCTTCGGCAGCCAGTGGCTGTACCGCATCCACACCGACCTCGGCGAAATCACCGTGGTGCGTGGCAACGACGGCAGCGCTCCACTGGGCAACGGCGCGATGGTGGGCCTGGACTGGCACGCCGAGCTGCTGCGGGTGCTGGATGAGGTGCGCACATGAGTCGCGGTTATTTGCTGTCGCTGCCCGCCCTGCTGCTGTTTACCGGGCTGCTGATTTTGCCGCTCGGGCTGACACTGGTGCTGTCGTTCAACGTGTTCGATTACCAGGTGGGCGTGAAGGGCGATGAATGGACCCTGGCCCACTACCTTTCGCTGTTCAGCGACTCGTACTTCTACGAGATCTTCTGGCGCACCTTCTGGATCAGCGCGCTGGTGACCTTGCTGTGTGTGGTGATCGGCGTGCCCGAGGCCTACATTCTCAGCCGCATGGGCGCCCCGTGGCGCTCGATCTTCCTGATCCTTATCCTCACGCCGCTGCTGATTTCGGTGGTGGTGCGCGCGTTTGGCTGGAGCCTGCTGCTGGGTGCCGACGGGCTGGTGAACCAGACTATCCAGTTGCTTGGCGGGCGCCCGGTGAAGCTGCTGTACACGCCGTTCGCGGTGATTATCGCGCTGGTGCACGTGATGCTGCCGTTCATGATCATTCCGGTGTGGACCTCGCTGCAAAAACTCGACCCGTCGGCCGAACAGGCGGCGTTGTCGCTGGGTGCGAGCCAGGCCACGGTGATGCGCAAGATCGTGTTGCCGCAGGTGATGCCGGGGGTGCTGTCGGGCACCTTGATCGTGTTCGGCCTGGCAGCCAGCTCCTTTGCAATCCCTGGCCTGCTCGGCGGGCGGCGCCTGAAAATGGTCGCCACCGTGGTGTACGACCAGTACCTGTCGGAACTCAACTGGCCCATGGGCGCGACCATCGCGGTGGTGCTGCTGTTGGTCAATCTGCTGATCATGCTGAGCTGGAACCGCATGGTCGAAGGCCGCTATAAAAAGTCCCTGGGAGTTTAAGCGCATGTCCAGAAACGGTCCTTTGGCCCTCGGCTTCCATGGCCTGGTGGTGCTGTTCATGATGGCGCCACTGGTGGTGGTGTGCCTGGTGGCGTTCACCCCGGAGAACACCTTGAGCCTGCCCACCTCGGGCTTCTCGCTGCGCTGGTTTCGCGCAGTGTTCGAGCGCGCCGACTTTATCCAGGCGTTCTACAACAGCCTGATCCTGGCGTTTACCGCCGCCACATTGGCGACGCTGATCGCGGTGCCTGCGGCGTTGGCGATCAGCCGTTACCAGTTCCCGGGGCGCAATTTTTTCAGCGCGCTGTTCCTGTCGCCGATCATCATCCCGCACCTGGTGCTGGGGGTGGCGATGCTGCGCCTGTTTGCGCTGATGGGCGTGAATGGCAGCTTCACCTGGCTGATGCTGGCGCACGTGGTGATCATCACCCCGTACGTGCTGCGCCTGGTGCTGGCGGCGGCGATCGGCATTGACCGCAGTGCCGAGCAGGCGGCCGAGTCCCTCGGGGCCGGGCGCTTTACGCTGTTTCGCCAGATCACCTTGCCGATGATTTTGCCCGGCGTGGCCGGGGGCTGGCTGCTGGCATTCATCAACAGTTTCGACGAAGTGACGCTGTCGATTTTCGTCAGCTCGCCGGCCACGCAAACCCTGCCGGTGCGCATGTATGTGTACGCCACCGAGTCCATCGACCCGATGATGGCCGCCGTGTCGGCGCTGGTAATCGCATTGACGGCGGCGACCATGATCCTGCTCGACCGGGTCTACGGCCTCGACCGCGTGCTGGTGGGGAAGCATTGATGGCCCTGTTCAAACGCCTGGCCGAAACCACGCGCCCTGCCCTGGCCTTTACCCTCGACGGCCAACCGGCAAGCGGCCTGCTCGGCGACACCCTGTTGACCGCCGTACTGACCAGCGCCGAGCACCTGCGCGGCAGCGATTTCAGCGCCGAACGCCGGGCCGGGTTCTGCCTGATGGGCGCGTGCCAGGATTGCTGGGTGCGCCTCGGCGACGGGCGCCGGGTGCGCGCCTGCTCGACCTTGCTGGAAGAAGGCCAGGCAATCAGCCGCGATCCGGGGCGCCAGGTATGAAACCGATTGTGATTGTAGGCGCAGGCCCGGCCGGCATCAGCGCGGCGCGCACCCTGCTCGACCATGGCATTACCCCGTGCCTGGTGGATGAAAGCCTGCGCGGTGGCGGGCAGATCTATCGGCGCCAACCGGCGAACTTCCAGCGCTCGGCCAAGCAGCTGTATGGCTTCGAAGCAGGCAAGGCCGAGGCCGTGCATCGCACCCTGGATGAGCTGGCGCCGCTGGTCGACTACCGCCCGCAAACCCTGGTGTGGAACGCCGAGGACGGCCGTCTGGATATGCTCAGTAACGGCCACGCAATGAGCGTCGAATACGCGCAGCTCATCGTCGCCACTGGCGCCACCGACCGCATCCTGCCGGTGCCGGGCTGGACCTTGCCGGGTGTGTACAGCCTGGGCGCGGCGCAGATCGCCTTGAAGTACCAAGGCTGCGCCATCGGCGAGCGGGTGGCGTTGTGTGGCAGCGGGCCGTTGCTCTATCTGGTCGCGTATCAATACGCCAAGGCCGGCGCCAAGGTAGTCGCCGTACTCGACAGCGCGCCGTTCAGTGCGCAATGCCGCGCGTTACCGGCGCTGCTCGGGCAACCGCTGACATTGCTCAAAGGCCTGTACTACCGCGCCTGGCTGACCGCCCAAGGGATTCCCGTGCATCAAGGCGTCAGCCTCACGCAGATCGACGGTGAACAGCGGGTCAGCAGTATCCGCTGGGGCAATCAAAAGCTCGACTGCGACGCCGTGGCCTTCGCCCACGCCCTGCGCAGCGAGACGCAACTGGCCGATCTGCTCGGCTGTGAATTTGAATGGAACGTCCTGAACCGCGCCTGGCTGCCGCAACGCGACAGCGCCGGGCGCAGCAGTGTGAACGGCGTTTACCTGGCCGGCGACGGTGCCGGGATCATGGGCGCGGATGCCGCGCAAATGGCCGGCGAGCGTGCAGCATTGGCGCTGTTGGAAGACGCGGGTATCGCCGTCGACCCTCGCCGCGCCGCCGTGCTGGAGCAGCAATTGGCAGGCATCCAGCGCTTCCGGCATGGCCTCGAAACCGCCTTCCCCTTCCCGGCGCAATGGGCCGCGCAGGCGCCGGATAACTTGATCCTGTGCCGCTGCGAAGAAGTCAGCGTGGGCGACGTGCGCGCGGTGGTGGATGAAGGCCATTGGGAGATCAATCGGGTCAAGGCCCATTGCCGCGTCGGCATGGGCCGCTGCCAGGGCCGCATGTGCGGGCTGGCGGCAGCGGAGATTGTTGCCGAGCGCAGTGGCCGCGGGATTGAAAATGTCGGCCGTCTGCGCGGCCAGGCGCCGATCAAGCCGCTGCCGTTTGGTGTGCAGGTGCAGCCATGATCGACGTCATCGTGTTGGGCGGCGGGATTGTCGGCGCGTCGGCGGCCTTGATGCTCGCGCAAAAAGGTCAGCGCGTGGCGTTGGTGGAGCGGGACTTCTGCGGCTCGCATTCCAGTGGCGTCAACTACGGCGGTGTACGGCGCCAGGGTCGGCCGTTGCACCAGTTGCCGTTGTCGCAGCGTGCGCATCAGCTGTGGTCCGACTTGCCGGGGTTGATCGGTATCGATGGCGAGTACGTGCGTTCCGGGCATCTGAAACTCGCGCGCAGCCATGTGGACTTCGCCGCGCTTGAGGCCTACGCAGAGCAAACGCGAGGCTTCGGCCTGGGCTTGCAACTGTTGGATTACGCCGAGTTGCGCGCACGCTTCCCGTGGGTCGGCGACATCGCCGTGGGCGCGTCGCTGTGCCCCGAAGACGGCCACGCCAACCCGCGCCTGGTGTCGCCCGCCTTCGCCCGCGCCGCGCAGCGCCTTGGCGCATCGATCTACGAACAGGCCGAAGTGATTCAAGTCGAACATGATGGCCAGCACTTCCAGGTGCACTGCGCCAACGGCCTGCACCTGCACGCGCCGTGGTTGCTCAACTGCGCCGGCGCCTGGGCCGGCACGCTCGCCGCGCAATTTGGCGAGCCGGTGCCGATCACCTCGGCGCACCCGGCGATGCTGGTCACCGAGCCGTTGCCGGTGGTGATGAACGTCAGCACCGGCGTCGAAGGCGGTGGCATTTATGCGCGCCAGGTGGCACGGGGCAATTGCATCCTCGGCGGTGGCCGTGGCTTTGCCCTTGGCCCATTGAAGGCCCGCCCCGGCCAGGCGGCGGTGCTGGAAATTCTGCGCAATGCCGGCGAACTCTACCCGTTTCTCAAGGGTGCCCAGGCGATTCGTACCTGGAGCGGCACCGAAGGTTACCTCCCCGATCATGAACCGGTGATCGGCCCCAGCAGCATCCAACCTGGCCTGCTCCACGGTTTCGGCTTCGCCGGCGCCGGGTTCCAGCTGGGCCCCGCGGTCGGTGAAGCCCTGGCAGAGATCGTCTGCTCCGGGGCCAGCCGCCAACCCATCGAAGCGTTTTCCATCCGTCGTTTCCAAGCCTGAGAGGAAAAACACCCATGCACCCACGTATTGCACTGTCCTGCTTGACCCTCGCGTTGCTCGCCTCCACCGCCCAAGCCGCGCCCACGCTGTACCTGGGCATGAACGGCGGCACCATGGAACGGGTGTACGCCGACAAGGTGCTGCCCGCGTTCGAGAAGGCCAATAACGTCAAGGTGGTGATCGTGCCCGGCACCTCCTCGGACATCCTCGCCAAGGTCCAGGCCAACAAAGACAACCCGCAGATGCACGTGATGTTCCTTGACGACGGCATCATGTACCGCGCCATCTCCATGGGCCTGTGCGACAAACTCGCGCCGAGCCCGACGCTGGAGCAGATCCCGGCCAAGGCCAGAATCAAGGACGAAGCCGTGGCCGTGACCCTCGGCGTCACCGGCCTGGGCTACAACGCCAAGATGTTCAAGGAAAAAGGCTGGGCCGCACCCACCTCATGGATGGACCTGGCCGACCCGAAGTTCAAGGACAAAGTGGTGTTCCAGTCCCTGGCCTCCTCCACCTTCGGCCTGCACGGGTTCCTGATGTTCAACCGCTTGCAGGGCGGCGACGAGACCAACGTCGACCCGGGTTTCAAGGCCTGGCCAAAAACCGTCGGCCCCAACGTGCTGGAATACATCGCCAGCTCGGCGAAAATCTCCGAGATGGTGCAGACCGACGAAGCGGCGATTTTCCCTTTGACGCCCACCCAGGTGGCCACGCAAAAGCTGCTCGGCGTGCCGATGGAATATGCGCAACCCAAGGAAGGCGCGGTGGTGCTCAACGTCGCCGAATGCGTGATCGCGCGTAATGACCAACCCGAACTGGCGCAGAAACTTGCGGCGTTCCTGCTGACCGCCGAAGCCCAGGCGCCGGCGCTGGAGGAAGGCGACCAGATCCCGTCAAACCCGACCACCCCGACCACCGACAAGACCCGTGCGCGGGTGGAAGCCATGCAGGGCTACTTGCAGACCGCAATTTCGATTGACTGGGACCAGGTCAACCAGGCGCGGCCGGAGTGGAACGCACGCTGGAGTCGTTCAATCGAGCGCTGATCAAGCCGGGGCAATCGGCAGCGCACGTTTGTGCGCTGTCTTGCTGTAGGCGCCTTCCACAATCTCCCTCACCCGCTCGCTCACCGGTTCGCCCATCAGGTACGCGTCGATCTCTGCGTAGGAGCAACCATAGGCATGCTCATCCAGCCTGCCCGGCACCAGCTCTTCCAGGTCGGCAGTGGGGTGTTTGTGTACCAGGTTGGCCGGCGCACCGAGGGCGCTGGCCAGCAGACGCACCTGGGTTTTGGTCAGGCCCGACAGCGGCGCCAGGTCGCAGGCACCGTCGCCGAATTTGGTGAAAAAGCCCATCAGCGCTTCGGCACCGTGGTCGGTGCCGACCACCAGGCCATTGTGCAGGTTGGCCACGGCGTATTGCGCGATCATCCGCGTGCGCGCCTTGACGTTGCCCTTGATGAAGTCGATGTGTGCGGCGCTGGCTTCGGCGGCGGTGAGGCTGGCCATCAGGCCGTCGACGCTGGCGGCGATGTTGAGGCTGTCGATGTGGTCCGGGGTGATGAAGTTCAAGGAGGCCTGGGCGTCAGCTTCATCCGCCTGGGTCTTGTACGGCAGGCGCATGGCGATAAAGCGCGCGGCGTAGCCTTCAGCACGCAATTGCTCGGCCGCCAGCTGGCACAGGCGGCCCGCCGTGAGGGAGTCCACGCCGCCGCTGATGCCCAGCACCAGGGCCTTGCAGCCGGATTGGCGCAAGGTGGTTTTGATGAAGTCGATGCGCCGTTGAATCTCGAGGGGCTCGCCGCCCTGGACCAATGCGCGGTTGATATTCAGTTCCTGTGCAATACGGTCTTGCATGTCACACCTCCACAGTGCCTACCTTGAATACTTGCGCGGCGTACTGCAAAAACGACGGGTCTTCGCAGACATTCTTGATCGGGTCATCCGAGAACTTCACCACCGGTTCGCCGTGCACCCGCACCAGTTTCATCACGATGCTCAGTGGCTCCACCCCTTCCACATCGCAGGCCAGGCTGGTGCCCATGCCGAAGCCGAATTTGGCCTTGCCGCGCACGTGGCGCAGGATCGGCAGGCATTTTTCGAAGTTCAGGCCGTCGGAGAACATCAGGTCCTTGGTCATCGGGTCGATGCCCAGTTGCTTGTAGCGCGCCAGCACCTTGTCGGCCCAGGCGATGGGGTCGCCGGAGTCCTGGCGCAGGCCATCGTAAAGCTTGGCGAAGTACAGGTCGAAATCCTTGAGGAAAAAGTCGGTGCTGATGCAGTCGGTCAGGGCAATGCCCAGGCGCCCACGGTATTCACGCACCCAGTGTTCCAGCGCGGCGTTCTGGCTTTCGCGCAGGCGCCCCAGTTGCTGGTGCACCATCAGCCATTGGTGGGCCATGGTGCCGATCAGCGGCAGGTCGAATTCGTAAGCCAGGTGCGCGTTGCTGGTGCCGACGAACTGGCCGGGGAAGTCGCGGCGCATGATGTCGACCACTTCGCGCTGGGCCTTGAACGACAGGCGCCGACGGGTAGAGAAGTCCGAGACGCGCAGGTCGGCCAGCTCGTCGCGGCTGAGGTTTTTCTCCAGCCAGTCGAACTTCTGGTAGAGCTTGCGGGTGACGTCTTCGAGGGTCACGTCGGGGTATTTGTCGCGGTTGCGCAACTCGCTGACCAGCGCCAGTACCGGCTGCTCGAACATGATGCAGTGCAGCATCGGGCCGACCACACGGATGTTCAGTTGGCCGTCGACTTCACTGACATGGATATAACGCAGGTTGAAGCGGAACAGGCCGAGGAAGCGCTCGTAATCGGGCGTCAGGTATTCGCGAAAACGCGGGTTGAACAGAAAACGCAACTCGCCTTCACGCATCTGCAGGCCGGCGAGGTGCTCGAGCTCGGCGCGCAATTGCGGGATCAGGTGGCCGAGCTTTTCCCGCGAGCGCACGATGAAGTTGTACTCCACATCGACGTTGGGGTACTGGTGCAACACCGCCTGCATCATGGTGAAGGTGTAGTAATCGGTGTCGAGCAGGCCCTGGATCACCGGGGCTTCGTAGTCGTAGGCACTTTCCATGGTGTTCTCCTTAACGCGCGGCCATCGCGGCCAGTTCTTCGCGGGTGTTGCTGATGGCAGCCCCCGCCTTGAGCAACTCATTCACGGCCTGCACGCCGCCCTCCTCGCTGATACCCCGGCATGCCGGCAGGTACAGCACCACGTCGAGGCCGGCCTTGAGCAGTTGCAGCGCGGTGGTCTTGACGCAGTAGTCCAGAGCCAGGCCGCCGACGATCACGCGGGTGACGCCGTGGGCCTTGAGGTACTCGATGACGCCGGTGGAGAGTTTGTCGTGCAAGTCGTGGTAGCAGGCGCCATAGGGGTGCAGGTCGGGTTCGACGCCTTTCCAGACGAAGTAGTCGTAGTCATAGGGCGTGGGCAGTTCGTCGAGCAAGGTGAAGCCCTCGGTGCCCGGCACGCAGTGGCTGACCCAGGTGACATCGGCGTGGGCCAGGCCGGTGGGTTGCAGCATCTCGCTGTGTTGCCTCACCACCCACGGTGCGTGCGGGGTGTGGGCGTCCTTGCTGCCGACGCGGTGGCAGGCGAGGCTGGCCATGTAGTTGAGTTCGGCACCGATCTGGTCACCGCCGGCCACCGGCAACTCGTTGGGGCACAACGGCGTGAAGCTCTTCTGGGCATCGACGTCGAAGGAAGCAAGGGCAGTTTTCGCGAGGGTCATGGTGGTTCTCCTGTGGCTTGGAAACAAAAGTACACGTCATGTACTTTCATTGCAAGAAACATTTAGTTATCTATGCAGGAGCCAGTACATGACATATCTGTTCGATCCGCTAGACTGTGCCCCACCGCTGTTCAGAAGGACGTCCCATGCCCCTTAGCCCCTACCTCCATACCGTCGATTTGTGCGTGCTGTGTTATTGCCGCGCCTCCGGGGAACTCAAGCTGCTGCTGAACAAACGCGACGCCGAGCCCTTCGCCGGGCATTGGGCGCTGCCGGGCGTGGTGGTGAATGGCGACGTGCAAGATCTGAGCCTCAAGGATGCCGTGGAGCGCTTGCGCGCCAGCAGCAAGGTCGGCCTGGCCCTGGCCTGGAGCGAGCAAGTCGGCACCGTGGGGGATGCGTTTCGCGATCCGCGCTGCTGGTCATCGTCCACTTACTATCTGGCGATCGTTGCGGACGAGGTGAGCCTGGGCGAGCATCAGGGTTGGTATTCGCTCAAGGCGGTGGCGGACGGCAGCATCAAGTTGCCGTTCGATCACAACAGCATCGTGGCGGCGGTGCAGGAGCGCTTGTTGTCCAAGTCGCTGTACAGCAGCTTGCCGCTGTTGTTTCTGGGCGATGAATTCAGCGCACCGGAAGCGACCACGATCTTTTCCCTGGTGCTGGAGCGGCCGGTGCTCAAGACCAGCATTCGCCAGCGCTTGTTGAAGCTGACTGAGGCGGGGTATTTGCGTGAGACCGGGCGCAAGAAGCATGGCGAGGGCGGCCGGCCCCAGGCGACGGTGGAGAATCTAAGGCCTGGAGCGGTGTACTTCTTTGATCGCAGTTTTGCTGATTAGCCCCGATCCCAAGAACACCAGAGGTCAAATAAATGTGGGAGGGGGCTTGCCCCCGATGGCATTGGGTCAGCTGATGCATATCCAACTGACACACCGCTATCGGGAGCAAGCCCCCTCCCACATTTTTCTCCGCGTACAGGCTTCAGTTCATCCAGTTACCGCCATCCACGTTGTAGGTCTGGGCCACCACATAATCGGCGTCTTTGGAGGCCAGAAAAACCGCCATCCCGGTCAGATCCTGCGCCGTGCCCATCCGCCCAAACGGCACTTCATCCCCTACCCGCTTCTTCTTCTCCCCCGGCGCCAGCCCTTCATGTCTGGCAAACAGCGCATCCACACCGTCCCAATGCTCGCCATCCACCACGCCCGGCGCGATGGCGTTGACGTTGATGCCCTGCTTGATCAAATTGAGCCCCGCCGATTGCGTCAGGCTGATCACCGCCGCCTTGGTCGCGCAGTAGATCGCCACCAGCGGCTCGCCGCGTCGCCCGGCCTGGCTGGCCATGTTGATGATCTTGCCGCCATGGCCCTGGCTGATCATCTGCCGCGCGGCCGCCTGCAGGGTGAACAGCGTGCCGGCGACGTTGATCGAGAACAGCCGCTCATAGCTGTCGCGGGTGATATCGACAATGGGCGCCAGGTCGAACAGCGCCGCGTTGTTGACCAGGATATCCAGCTTGCCGACCTGGGCGACCACGGCGGCAATCGCGCTGTCGATGGAAGCCTGGTCGGTGACGTCCATCGCCACCGCGTAGGCCTGGGGGCCCAGCTCGGCTGCGGTGGCTTGGGCGCGTTGCAGGTTGATATCGGCAATGGCCACGCTGGCGCCTTCGGCGATATACGCCTGGGCAAACGCGCGACCGATACCCCGCGCCGATCCGGTGATCAGCGCGCTTTTACCTTCGAGTCGTTTCATGCTGAGGTCCTGTTTATTTAGGGTAGCCGGCGCGTTTCATCTCGCGCTCGGTGGTGGCCTGGGCTTCGAGCAACGCCTGGTCAACCGTCATGCCGCCGGTGAGCGCCGCCGAGAACAGCTTGCCGACCGAGGTACCAATGGCCTGGAACTCGGGGATGGTCACGTACTGGATGCCCACATACGGCACCGGTTTGGCCGACGGGTGCGCAGGGTCGGCGTGCTGCATCATTTCCAGGGTCACCTGTGCGAACGGCGCGGCCTTCAAGTACGCCGCGTTGTAGGTGGATTGGCGCGTGCCCGGCGGTACGTTGGTGATGCCTTCTTTATCGGCGACCAGTTGGATGTAGTCCTTGGAGGTCGCCCAGGTGATAAAGGCCTTGGCGGCGTCCTTGTGCTTGGAGGTGGCCGGAATCGCCAGGGACCAGGCGTAGAGCCAGGACGAGCCCTTGTCGGTGACCTCGGTGGGCGCGGCGGCAAAACCTACGCTGTCGGCAACCTTGCTCTGCGCCTTGTCGGTGGTGAACGAGCCGGCGACACTGGCATCGACCCAGATCGCGCATTTGCCGCTGTTGAACAACGCCAGGGTTTCGTTGAAGCCGTTGCTGGACACGCCCGGCGGGCCAGATTGCTTGAGGGTGTTGACGTAGAAGTTGGCCGCCGCCGTCCACTCGGGGCTGGTCAGCTCGGGCTTCCATTGTTCGTCGAACCAGCGCGCACCGAAGGCGTTGGCCATGGTGCTCAGGAGCGCGATGTTCTCGCCCCAGCCGGCCTTGCCGCGCAGGCACATGCCGTACTGGCCCTTGTCTTTGGCGGTGAGCTTGGCGGCGAACTCGCCGAGCTGGGTCCAGGTCGGGTGCGCGGGCATGCTCAGGCCGGCTTGCTGGAACAGGTCGGTGCGGTAGTAGGTGACGGTGCTTTCGCCGTAGAACGGCAAGGCGTACAGGGTGTTGTTGACCGACAGGCCCTGGCGCACCGCCGGGAAAATATCGTCGGCGTCGTAGTCGGCCGGCAGTTGGGTCAGCGGTTCCAGCCAGTGCTTGGCGCCCCACAGCGGGGTTTCGTAGGTGCCGATGGTCAGCACATCGAACTGGCCGCCCTGGGTGGCGATATCGGTGGTGAGGCGCTGGCGCAGCACGTTTTCTTCGAGCACCACCCAATTGAGCTTAATGTCCGGGTGCTGTGCTTCGAACACCTTGGACAGGCGCTGCATGCGGATCATGTCGCTGTTGTTGACCGTGGCGATGGTGACCGTGTCGGCGGCATGGCTGGGCATGGCCAGCGCCAGGCCGGACAGCAGGAACAACGCGTGAGGAAGCTTGAGCATGGCGGTATCCACCTGTTGTTTTTGTTGTTGAGCGCCGATTACAGCAGCTTGGCCAGGCCGTCACAAACGCATGGCGGATGCCCGACCGATACTTTTTTAACCACCGCCCCAGGATCAAAAAAGTATCAGTGCCGGGCGAGACCGGGGGTAGCGCAAGCCTGCCCGAGGCGCGTATTTTGGCCGGACCCACTGTACAAGAGGCAGCCTCAATGCCCGTCGACCGCGCCACCCTGTTCGAGCATCGCCCCGCCGAGCTGGAGGTGATCCTGCCCGAGCCGGACCACTGTTTCCGCTGGTTCGAACACGACTATCCCTATGACCTGGCGCGCTGGAACCACCACCCCGAATTCGAAATCCACCTGATCCGCCAGGGCAGCGGCAAGTTGGTGGCGGGCGACTATATTGGCGCGTTCAGTGCCGGGCATGTCGCGCTGATCGGCCCTGACCTGCCCCACGACTGGATCGGCGAATTGGCCCCCGGCGAATACCTGGCCGGTCGCGATGTGGTGCTGCAATTCGACGGCGCCGCCCTGCTCGCCCTGCGCAAGACCCTGCCGGAACTCGGCGACTTGCACCCGTTATTCGAACAGGCCCGACGCGGCCTCGAGTTCAGCGGTGAAACGGCGCTGCAGGCGGCGCATTTGATGGAAGCCATCGGCGCTGCCCACGGCCTGCAACGGCTGATCCTGTTCCTGCGACTGCTCGACACCCTGAAAAACGCCGCGCCGCCGCAGGTAAAGGCCCTGGCCAGCCCCTGCTACGCGCCGACCCTGGACGCACGCAGCGCCGAGCGCATCAACAAGGCTTTCGATTATTTGATGCGCGAACTTACCGGCGACGTGCGCCTGTCGGTGATCGCGCAACAACTGGACATGAGCGAACCGGGCTTCTCGCGCTTCTTCAAGCGCAACACCGGCCACGGGTTTATCGACCTGATGCGCAAGTTTCGCGTGCAGCGCGCCTGCCGCTTGTTGTTGCAAAGCGAAATGTCGGTGGCGGATATCTGCTTTGAAGTGGGCTACGCCAACCTGTCGAATTTCAACCGGCATTTTCGCATCGAGATGAACCAGACGCCGAGCGAGTATCGGCGCGAAACCGCGATGCACCTGTTCAAGCGCATCGAGAAAATGACACCCAGTCAATTTTGACCAAAGGGTCGACTAATTCCGATTTTTCCCAGGCTGTTCAATCCCTTGATCAAAGTTGGTACGCCACGTGCAAACGTTTGCGGAACGAACTTGGCAACCAAGTTCACCGTTACCCGAGAATCGGGTTCAAACCGCGTACGAATAGGGATTTTCAATGCACTCGACCTCAAGGCCTCGCGCCTGCTTTGGTGTTTCCTTGCTACTGGCCGCCGTTACGGGAGTACTCAGTGCCCCCATTTTGGCGCAGCAAAAACCGGTCGATGACTCAGCACAGGGCGAAACGCTCAGCCCGGAAGCGAGCCCGGCAAAAAAAGGCGCGTACTGGTCGGACTGGTTCAACCAGGACCTGACACTGATCGGCAGCAAAGACATCAGCTTCGGCCCCAAACCCGCCGATGACGTGTACCTGGAATACGAATACTTCGGCCGCAAGGGCCCGTTCGAACTGTACGGCTACATCGACGTGCCCAAGGTCCTCGGCATCGGCAACAGCAATGACAAAGGTGTGTGGGACCATGGCTCGCCGGTGTTCATGGAGCATGAGCCGCGTATTTCCATCGACTACCTGGCCGGCCGCAGCCTGGCGATCGGCCCATTCAAGGAATGGTATGTGGCGTTTGACTGGATCTACGACCACGGCAGCAACAAGGCCAACCGCGCCAATACGCTGTATAGCGGTTTGGGCACCGATATCGACACCCACTCACGGGTCAACCTGTCGGCCAACTTCTACGGGCGTTACCAGTGGGAAAACTACGGCGCCAGCAATGAATACTCGTGGGACGGCTACCGCGCGCAGATGAAGTACATCGTGCCCATCGCCAGCTTCGACAACGGCGCCTCGCTGACCTATATCGGCTTCACCAACCACGACTTCGGCTCAAGCCTGCACAAGGACAACCCGGCGCGCACCGCCAACTCCACGGTGGCCACCAACGTGCTGCTGTACTCGTTTACCCACCTGCGTTTCACCCTGGTCGGCCGGTACTTTCATAACGGCGGCAACTGGGAGGACGGCAGCGAGCTGAACTTCGGCGAGGGCAACTTCCGCGCCCGCTCCGATGGCTGGGGTTACTACGCCGGCGTCGGCTACCAATTCTGATCAAGGAGTATGAGATGAAAACCTTTACCCGAGCCTCACTGGCCGTCGGCCTGGCCCTGCTGCCCCACGTGGTGCTGGCGGCTGCGCCGGCACCGATCAAACCCAAGGTGATGCTGATCACCATGTTCGCACCTGAGGCGCAAACCTGGATCGACCGCCTGGAGCTCAAGCAGGAAGTCCGCGTGCCGGGCCTGTCCGCCGAGTACCCGGTAATCCGCTGCAACACCCAGGACGTGTGCCTGCTGGTGACCGGCATGGGCCAGACCAACGCCGCCGCGTCCACCCTGGCCCTGGCGTTGTCGACCAGGTTCGACCTGCGCCAGAGCTATTTCCTGATCGCCGGAATTGCCGGCATCAGCCCCAAGCACGGCACCATCGGCACCGCGGCCTGGGCCCATTACCTGGTGGAATTCGGCACTCAGTGGGAGCTGGACTCGCGGGATGCGCCCAAGGATTGGCCAACCGGCTACATCGGCATCAACACCAAGGGTCCCAACGAGAAACCGCCGCTGGACTACAAGACCGAAGTGTTCGAGCTGAACCCCAAGCTGCAAGCCAAGGCGTTTGCCTTGTCACACAAGGTGGAGCTGACGGAGAGCAAGGAATCCAGTGCCTGGCGCAAACACTACCCGGCCGCACCGGCCAACCAGCCGCCGCAGGTCACCCGCTGCGACACCCTGGCGGGCAACACCTGGTTCTCCGGTACACGCCTGAGCGAACGCGCCGAAGTCTGGACCAAACTGCTGACGGATAACAAAGGCGAGTACTGCACCACCCAGCAGGAAGACAACTCCACCTACGAGGCCCTGCTGCGCGCCAGTCGCGAAGGCCTGGTGGATATCCAACGCCTGGCCGTGGTGCGCGCCGGTTCCGATTTCGACCGGCCGTATCCCGGCTACAGCGAAGTCGACAACCTGCTCAAATACGCCGACCAGGGCGGCTTTGTACCGGCCCTGGAGAACCTGTACCGCACGGGGAACCCGCTGGTGCAGGCGATTCTGAAGAACTGGTCGGCCTGGGAAAAAGGTGTTCCCGAGGCCTAGCGCAGATAAAAATGTGGGAGGGGACAAGTCGAATCGTCGCACCGCCCCTCCCACATTTGATTGGGTTAAGGCAGGAAGATGATCTTGTCCGCACTGCCGTGATTCACCTCTTCAAAACACTGCACCCCATCCGCCAGCGCCACTTCGCGCAGGCCGGTGGGCAGTGGCAGCAGCCCTTCATCGAAGAAGCGCCCGAACTGCTCCAGCATCACCGCGCACTGCTCGCAGTTGTAGAGCAACGAATTGATCCCTACCACCGAGCCACCCTTGCGATACAGGGCCAGGGCCGGCAGTTGCACGTGGCCGTCCACCGGTGCGGCGATGATCGCGATGCGCCCGAACGGCGCCAGGCCTGCCACGGCCGCAGGCAGCCAGAAACCGGTGGTGTCGAAGATCACATCGGCACCGCCCTTGAACACCGCATTTACCTGCGAGCCGAGTTCTTCAGGCGTGCCCAGGGCAATCGCGTCAAAACCCTGCGCCTGCAGCGCCTCGACCTGATCCGCCCGGCGCACCGCGCCCAACACCTCGGCACCGCGAATTTTCGCCAGGGCCAGCGCTGCGCTGCCTACCGCCCCATTGGCACCAATCACCAACAACCGCGTGCCTTTGCCTACACCGCTGCGCTCCAGGGCGTCCCAGGCGGTGGTGTACGGCACGCCGAGGCTGGCGGCCTGGGCAAAGCTCAGGTGGCTGGGTTTATGCGCCACGCCCTTGGCCGACACAGTGAGGTATTGGGCGTGGGAACCGTCGGCGAAAAAGCCCAGGTCGCGGCCGGTGCCCCAGACTTCCTGGCCAATCAAGGCTTCGGGCCCCTCTACAACCACCCCGGCAAAATCCCGCCCGGGAATGCGCGGCAAGGTGGTGTAGGGGAAACGCCCGAGCACGTTTTTGACGTCGCTGGGGTTGAGGCCAGCGGCCTTGATCTGGACCAGCACCTGATCGGCAACCGGCACCGGAGTGGCGACGTCGACAAAGCGCAGGGCATTAAGGTCGCCGGTGGCGGAAAATTGCAGGGCTTTCATGGGCAGCCTCCATCGAAGGGAAAGACATTCAAGACAACCAACCGCTGACCAACTGGCGTCCCATGGGCCACAGCTTTTCGCCGAGCAGCATGCCCATCAGGCCCACCAGGGCGATGGCCGGCGGCGCGGGCGAGCGGAAATCCAGGGCGCCGTAGATCACGCCGACGAACAGGCCGATGCCTAGGGAGATCAGATAATTCATGGGGGTTGGCGCCTGACTGATTGATGGGCTCAGTCTAGAGAGCCCACTCCTGAAGCATCGGCCAAGTGCTTCAGGATTTCGGCCAACTCACATACTGCGACGGCGCCATCCCCAGTTCGCGGCGGAACATGTCGCTGAAGCTGCTCGGCGAGTAACCCAAGGAGCGCGCAATGCCGCTGACCGGTTCACCCTGGATCAACTCCGCCACCGCCGTGGCCAGTTGCACCTGGCGGCGCCATTCAGCGAAGCCCATGCCCAGATGGTTCTGGAATAACCGCGCCAGGGTGCGCACGCTGGCACCGGCCGTTTCGGCATGCTGCTCGAACGGGATCTCCAGCGACGGCGTGGCCATCACTGCCTGGCACGCGTTGATCAGACGCCGGTCGGCCGCCACCGGCATGGCGATGCGGATCTGCGAGCGGCGCGCGCGTTGCAGTTCCAGCAATGCCAGGCTGACCACCGCGTCGTAGTAGCCCGCGTCACCGCTGTCGCCCTGCTCCACCAGCGTCACGATCAGCTCGCGCAACAGCCCGCCCACTTCGATCACCTGCACCTGGCTGTCCAACGTCGCCGCCAGCGCCGGGCGCAGGTAGATGTTGCGCATCTGCAAATCCGACACCACGCGAATCCCATGCTCCACTCCCGGCGGCAGCCATACGGCGCGCTGGGGCGGCACCACCAGGGCTTCGCGGGGCGTTTCGACCCACATCACGCCGCTCATGGCATACAGCAATTGGCCCCAGTCGTGGCTATGGGGCTCCACATACAAGCCGCGCGGGTAGGTGCGCGCCAGAGGTTGCACGGGGACGGCGGGGTCACTGAGATCGGGGGGCGCAGCCAGGGCCATGGGGGTACACATCCAGCCAGGGTAAGCCGCCATGGTAGTGACGACCGTCCGACAATCCGAGTGAATTTTTGCCGCCCTGGGCGATCACTAGCTTTAGACCACCAGGATCGATGGGCCAATGAATAACGCAAAACTGTTTGTGATCGACTACACCCTGCATGGCGAGCCCAAGTCCTTCATCATCCGCCTGGAGAAGCTCGATGCGGCCGAAGCCTGGCATTGGGCGAGTTGCGATGCCGGCGTGGGCCGTATCGGCCGGTTCGCCCGTGAGCAGGTGAAGAAGACCAGCCAGCAGCAAGCCGAGAAGTTCGGCATTACCAACGTGCAATGGCGCCGCTCGGACGCGCGCGCCCAGGCTTGATCAAGGAGAGAAAACGATGGCTTTACCCGCACAGGTCAACGGCAAGGCGCGGATCGATTACACCCAGGACACCCTGTTCGGGCCGCTGGCCAGGCACGCAGAGTGTCACGTCAGCTTGCAACATAAGCCCGGTTGGCTGGTGCTGAAGGTGTTCCAGCCGCTGCCGGACGATTTGCATGACGCGCAAACCGTGGTATTTGCGCTGGAGGGGCGACGCACCAGCGGCGTCGTGAAGGACCGACAGCACTTATCCGATCACAGCCTGCGCCTGGAACTGGAAACCCAATAACCCAATCAACACAGAGCAAATGTGGGAGGGGGCTTGCCCCCGATGGCGGTGTGTCAGTCACAGATACCTGTACTGACACTCCCTCATCGGGGGCAAGCCCCCTCCCACATTATCAACCGCGTTTAGCCATGGGCCGACTTGGCACACTCACAGCCCGTCGCCGCCGCACACGGCTCACCGTGCGCATGGTGCTCGGCACAGCCCTGGCAGCAATAGCCCTTGCCGTCCTTCATCACCGCATCAACACCCAGCACACACTTGCAGTGTGGGCAGGCACAGGTTTTATCAGGCATGGTCAGACTCCTTCTTCATGGTCGTCCCGGTGCGGCGGGCGCCGGCACCTTAAGCAATGACTGTAGCCCGGCGCCAATGGTTCATCCTGTCAGTCGGTGCGCGTATTGCTGCGGTACATGAACACCAGCGCCAAGGCCAAACACGCCATCGCCACGATGCGACCGCTCGACAGTTCAATCGCCGGGTTGCCCAGCCAGCCGAAGTTGTCGATCAGCATGCCCATGCCCAACTGCCCGGTGATCACCGCCACGGTGGCCACCGCGGTGCCAACGACCGGTACCGCGCCGACCATCACCATCATGTACACCACGCCAAACAACGCGCCGGTCAACTGCCACTTGGGCACGTCCAGCAGGCTTACGGCCTGGGCCGGTTCGAAGAAGAAAATCAACAGCGCGGTAACCAGGGCGCCCACCGAAAAGGTCACCAGGCTGCTGCGCAGCACGCCCACCGTCTGGCCCAGCCGACCGTTGATTGCCGCCTGCACACTCAGGACCGCGCCGGCGGCAACCACTACGACCAATAACAGAATCAGATTCATCGCCTTATCCTCGCGCAATCAAAACAAGTGCCGCCACAATCAGCGCCAGGGCAATCCAGCGCTCGCCATTCACGCGTTTGCGCGCCGTGCCGAACCAGCCGAAATGGTCGATCAGTACACTCTTGCCGACTTGGCCGGACAGAATCGCGATCATGGTCATCGCGATCCCGATATGCGGCGTGGCCAGGGTCAGCACCACCACGTACATCGGCCCCAAAAAGCCGCCGATCAGTTGCCAGCGCGGCAGGTCGGTCAAGGCCGGGCCCTTTTGCGGGCCGCTGAACAGCAGCAGCAAAAACAGGATCGCCGTGCCGACGCCGAAGATGCTCAGGGTCGCCCACAAATGCCCGACCTGCCCACCCAGAGGCCCGAGCAAACCGGCCTCCACCGACAGGCCCATACCGGCCAGGATCACCAGCGGCAACAACAGCAAACGCAGAAGGTTTTTTTTCGGCGTAGCCTGCGCTACACCCTCGATGGAACTGGCCTGCATACATCACCTGCGCGTCAAGAAAGGAAACATGGCGCGCATTATCCGGTGGCCGTCCTGTGCGATAAATGGGAGCATGCGGATAACACCTTTGCGCATTACGCACAGCACGGAGCCACGATGCAGGGTTTGAATGAATTGAGTTTCAAGGCCTTGCGCCTGTTTGTAGCGGTGCTGGACCACGGCAGCTTTTCGGAAGTGGCACGCCGCGAAGGCCTGGCGCCCTCCTCGATCTCCCGGCAAATCCAGCTGATGGAGCAGGCGCTCGGCCAGCAATTGCTCTATCGCCACACCCGCGCGGTCAGCCCCACCGAGGCCGGGCGCCTGCTCGGGCGGCATGCGCGCTTGCTGCTCGAACAACTGGAAGCTGCCGGCCAGGAACTCCAGGAGCAGGAAAACGAACCCAGCGGCCTGGTGCGCATCAATGCGCCAATGGTGTTCGGTCAGCGCCATCTGTCACCGTGGCTGGGCGAACTGTGCCGGCGCTATCCGAAGCTGCAGCTGGATATCCAGCAGACCGACACCTACGTCGACCCCCTGCAGGACGGCACCGACTTGATGTTCCGCATCGGCGTGCTCAACGACTCCAGCATGCAGGCGCGCATCTTCGCGCCCCAACGCTTTCGCATCGCCGCCAGCCCCGCCTACCTGGCCCGGCACGGCACGCCGCACCACCCAGACGAACTGCTCAACCACCAGTGCCTGGCCTACAAAGGCATCACCGGCCAGCAACGCTGGTTCTTCCGCAAGGGCCACGGCGACTGGAAACCCTACAGCGTCAAGGGTCCGATCACCGGCAACCATGCCGACACCCTCACCCATGCCGCCGAACAGGGCCTGGGGCTGGTGGTGTTTCCGTCCTGGCTGATCGGCGAAGGCCTGCGCGCCGGCACCTTGCAGGCGGTACTCACCGACTATGAAGTGGCAACCACTCTGGAGCCGCAGCAGATCGCCGCGTTGTGGCCAGGCAGCCGGCGGTTGTCGCTGAAGGTGCGTACAGTGATTGATTATTTTGTGGAGTGTTTTGGGGTGGTGCCGTATTGGGATAGATGAGCACAGGTTTTGGCGAAATTTCCTAGCTTAAAAAGTAGGTCCGTTCTGATTTTACTGGCCAGTATTTCTGAACAAAAAAGTCTGCGGCAGACTTCGGCTAGTTCTTTTTTGGAGATATGCCATGGAAGTCATGTACTACAAAAAGTCGCCCGCCGGACAAACCGCTTCAGCCAGCTGTCGGGCAATCTTTGATAGCCCTCCAAACTTTGGCTATATTTGGCCAAAATACGGGGAGAGCCAAATGATTACCGTACCCTTGGGTGAAGCGAAAAATAATCTGTCAAAACTGGTCGATGAAGCCGCCAACGGTAAAGTCATCACCATTGCCAAACATGGACGTGCAATGGCGCAGCTTGTACCCGTAGGCAAGTCCAAAGGTCGACGAATTGGTGAGATGAAAGGGAAGTTGGTTATTCCTGAGGACTTCGATGCCCCTCTACCCGACGATCTACTGGCGGCCTTCGAGGGCACCCTACTATGAGGGTGCTTTTAGATACTCATATCCTGCTATGGGTACTGACTGATGACGCCAAGTTATCCCGTAAAGCCAGAAAGCTGATCGAGAATGCAGCGGAGATTTACATCAGCGCTGCAACATTCTGGGAGATGGCAATCAAGGTCGGCTTGGGAAAACTCACTGTCGATCTGAATGAAATCCGTGAGTGCTGCCTGGATAGCGGGTTCGTCGAACTGCCCGTCACATCAGAACATGCGATTGCGGTAAAGGATCTGAAACACCATCACAAGGATCCTTTCGACCGGCTCATTGTTGCAACAGCCATCAACGAACCGATGAAGTTATTGACCGCCGACCCACAGGTCGCCCAATACACATCCTTGGCGATCCTTGTTTAGTACTGCCCGACCTTGATCAAAACACCCACTGCCCAATCAACCACGCATTCGCCCCACTGATCACCGCAAACAGAAACCACGCCAACACCCGCGTAGGCAGGCGGTTAACGAAGGGCCCCATCAGCTGCTTATCGCCCGTCATGCGGATCAGCGGGTACAGCGCGAACGGCAATTGCAGGCTGAGCACCACCTGGCTGAGGATCAACAGCTTGCCGATGGCGTCGTCGCCCATCAGCCACACGCCGAGAAACGCCGGGATCAGCGCCAGCCCACGGGTAATCAAGCGCCGTTGCCAGCACGGGATGCGCAGGTTGAGGTAGCCCTCCATGATCACTTGCCCGGCGATGGTGCCGGTAAACGTCGAGCTTTGCCCGGACGCCAGCAAGGCAACGCCGAACAGGATGCTGGCAAACGCGCCGCCCACCAGCGGGTCGAGCAGGTGGTAGGCGTCCTGGATTTCCACCACGTCGGTGTGGCCAGTCTTGTGGAAGGCTGCGGCGGCAAGCACCAGGATCGCGGCGTTGACCAGCAGCGCCAGGGCCAGGGAGCCGATGGTGTCGATGCGCGCCAGCTTGACCGCGTCCTGTTTGCTGGCGAGGTCTTTGCCGATCAGCCGGGTTTGCACAATCGAACTGTGCAGGTACAGGTTATGGGGCATCACCGTGGCGCCGAGGATGCCAATGGCCAGGTACAGCGGCGCGGCATCGCTGATGGCCGACAGTGACGGGGTAAAACCGCTGAATACGTCGGGCCAGTAGGGTTTGATCAGCACCAGTTCGATGAAGAAGCACACGCCGATGGTCGCCACCAGCGCCAGCATGATCGCCTCCAGGCGACGGAACCCGCGGTTTTGCAGGGCCAGGATCAACAACGTGTCAAAGGCCGTGATGACAATGCCGGTGGTCAACGACACCCCCAGCAGTAAGTGAAACGCCAGGGCGCAGCCAAGCACTTCGGCAAGGTCGGTGGCGATAATCGAGATTTCCGCCAGCACCCATTGGGTGCGTGCGGAACGCTTGCTGTAGCGTTCGCGGCACAGTTGCGCCAGGTCCTTGCCGGTGGCGATGCCCAGCCGCGAACACAGGCACTGCACCGCCATCCCTGCCAGGCTGGCCAGCAGCACCACAAACAACAGGCTGTAGCCGTAGCGCGAGCCGGCCTCGATGGCCGTGGCCCAGTTGCCCGGGTCCATGTAGCCGATGGAGATCAGCAGCCCGGGGCCTGCGAACATTAAAACGCGCTTGAAGAACGACGCCTTGGGATCAACGGCGACGGAGCCGGCCACTTCCGGCGGGCAGAACGGGGCGGTAGCAATTTTCGGCAGGCTGAATTTCACGCGGTATCCCAGGCAAACACTTAAGACAAGGGCGCAGCTTATCAGTCGGATGCAACCGTGCGCATCACCGTATCCCGCGGCAGGTCAAACGCCTCCACCACCTGCACCACCAGGTCCAGCTCCTGGCTCAGCGCCTCACGTTCCATGCGCTGGCGAATCACTCCCACCACCAGCACCGCCAGGGTGGTGATCGAGTACGCCGGCCCGGAAAACGCGCGCACCCCGCTCACCAGCAGCATCGCGGCAGCCAGCGCCTGGCCCACCACCGGGATCGCCGTGGCGGCGCCACGGCGCAGGATAAAACCGGTCAGCCCGGCCAGCGCAGTGCCGCTCAATGCCGTGGTGGCTGAACGCCCGACATCAATACGATTGAACAACCCCTGCTCTTTTTGCGCGGCGGCCTTGAGTTCAGCCTCGAACACCTGCCGGTCGGCATTGCTGAGTTTGTCCTTGTACTGTTCGATGAGCGTTTCCGCGACCCTGGCCTCAAGGTCCGCCAGCGCGACGCTGGCCAGGGGCTCGTCAAATTTGATGCCCAGGCGCTGCGCCACATCTTCGGCGATCTGCCGGTAGTTCACGCCATGGCCACGGGCCAGGTTCATAAAGGTGTCGCCGCCCATGCGTTGCAACTCGATGGCCAGCTTGAGCGGCCCGCGCACCGTGGCATCGATCGACGCGCTGCGCTTTTGCGCCATCAATTCGGCGAGGAACTTCAATTCCTCCGGCCGCGCCTGCACCAGGGCCGGGAACAGTTCCACGTCTTCCTCGGCAAAGCGCACCTCGCTGCTGCGCTGGTCGGAACGGATCAGGCCGCGCCGCTCATGCAGCAGGTCGGTGTACTGCACCACCGTCTGCAATTGCGGCCAATAGGCCGCGTGATCGAAGGATGCCAGGTGCACATTGGTCACCTTGGCCTTGAGTACAGGCGTCAGCGGGATCGCATAACGGCCGATGCAACGCTCGGTGTCGGGCTTCATGGCCAGGGCCCAGTCCTTGCTGGAATGGCAGTTGATGACCCGGCCCTTGAGCGGCGCCGCCACCTCATCCCACGGGCTTGAAGTGCAGATCGCCCCGCCCATCAACAGCAGGTTGTCCAGCGGCAGCTCGCGGGCGGTTTCCGGGTTGGCCAGCAGGCTCTTGACCAGGATCCGCGCGCCCAGGGAATGCCCGATCAGGTTGATGCGCCGCACCTGCAGTGACTCACCATGCAGGTAAGCGGCAAGCTCGGGCAGCAGGCTCCTGGCCACTTCGTCCACCCGGGCTTCGACGCTTTTGTAGTGGTCGAGAAAATAGGCAATCGCCTTGCCTACTCCCACCGTCGCCGCGCCCAGGCTGCCACCGCCGAGCATCGCACCGATGACATCCTTGAACGGCGCGAACAGGTTTTCCAGAAAATGCCCCGCCGGCCAGAACAGCATCAGGTTGGTCGAGCCTTCGATACCCGCCAGCTGCGCCTTGAAACTGCCCAGTTGTTGCCGATTGAAGAACGCCGAATAACCGTGAACATAGAGATTGAGCACATCCCCCTGAGGCTCGCCGCACAGCAGGAACGTGGGCTTGCGGGTGCGGTGCATTTCATCCCACTGGTGCTGCATGGGCCGGTGACTCCTGGTAACAAGGGACGGCGATAGTATCAAAGGGTGAGGCTCAACGCCGTACCGCCGGGGGAAAGGCACCCGGTTGGCGTCCTCCTCCTTTCAGAACATCGACGCAGCCTTGGACTTGGCCAGGTAGCGCGCCGGCGAATCCCCCAGGTTGCGGCGAAACACCGAGGTAAACGCGCTGGAGCTGCTGAAGCCCAGCTCAAACGCCACATCGGTGATCGACGAGCCGTGGCTGAGGCGCGCCGTTGCCTCCAACAGGCAGACCTGCTGGCGCCACGACACAAAGGTCATGCCGGTGCACTCACGAAAGTTACGCGTAAAGGTGCGCCGGCTCATGCTCGACCAGTCGGCCATTTCGCCGATGGAGATTTTCTGCGTGGGCGCGTCCAGAAAGCGCTGACAGGAACGGGCCAGGCGTGACTCGGAGGGCAACGGCGCGCTGAGGGGCAATTCGGGCATGGTGCCGATTTCGTCGATCAGCAGGGTCAGCACGCAGCGGTCGCGCACGCTGGGCGAGGCGGATGGCCCGATCGCCAGCGCGGCCTCCAGCAGGTGGCGCAGCAGTGGCGATACGCCAAACACCTGGCAATGGTCCTGCAACCCCGCGCGCTGGGTGGCATCGTCGTCGAGGTAGGTGTTGAGCATCACCACGTCACCGCGCATGTGCATTTCATGCGCTACCCCACCCGGCACCCAGATCGCCCGTTGTGGCGGCACCACCCAGTTGCCCAGGTCGGTGAACATCTTCAGCGCGCCGGTGGAGGCATAGGCGAACTGCCCACGCCGGTGCGTGTGGCGTGGAAACACGGTGCCCGACGGGTACTCGCGCAGCGTCACCACCGCTTCAGGGCTGTCGGGTTCATAGGGCGAAAAGGTGAAGGTCGGCTGCATGGCCCGATTTTGTCAAACTATGACCTGACATAGCAAGCAGGCCAAAAGTTCCCCACCTAGAATCGTTGCTCCCCAAGCTGGGTTCATTTCGAAGGGATATTCGGAAAATGACAGTCAAAAACTACTTGGACGTACGAGTAGACGGCGCTGTGCTGATGGTAGGGCTCAATCGACCACAGAAGCGCAACGCCATGTCTCTGGAGGTCATGCACGAACTGCGCGACACCTTCAGCAACCTGCCTGAAGGCATTGGCGCCGCCGTGCTCTACAGCACCAGCCAGCATTTTTGTACCGGGTTGGACCTGTCGGAAATCCGCGACCAGTCGGTGATCGACAACGTGCAGGCCTTCCGTGAATGGCACAAGACGTTCGAACTGATCCAGTTCGGCAAAGTGCCCGTGGTGGCCGCCATTACCGGCGCGGCCATCGGTGGCGGCCTGGAAATCGCCACGGCGTGCAGCCTGCGTGTGGTCGATGACAGCGCGTTCTTCTCGCTGCCCGAAGCCATGCGCGGCCTGTATGTGGGGGTTGGTGCCTCGGTACGCTTCCCGCGTATCGCCGGCATTGCGCTGATGACCGACATGATGCTCACCGGCCGCACCCTCTACGCCAAGGAAAGCTACGAGCGCGGCGTGGCTCAATACCTGGTGCCGGTTGGCCAGGCGGTGCTCAAGGCCACCGAATTGGCCCACAAGATCGCGGGCAACCTGCCCATGACCAACTACGCGGTCACCCACGTATTGCCGCGCATTGTCGACCAGAGCCAACAGGACGGCCTGATGACAGAAGCCCTGATTGCGGCGGTGGTGTCCTCCGACGTGCGCACCCAGGATCGCCTGGCGGACTTCCTGGATCGCAAGAAGGACAAGATCCAAACCGCACCAGAAGCGGTGTAGCTCCCGGTCGTGAACGTTGCCGAGCGCGCCTCGGCAAACCATGGATGGCCTTCACAACTCACTATCAACCGGTGAAACCATGTTTCAGCACAGCACTCAAGACGATCTTTATCGCAGCAATGACGCAGCCGATGAACGACTGATCAAAATCGAACGCAGCTGGCACAAACGCGCACAGATCAAGCTGGACTCCCAGCGCCCGGACATCCAGCTTGACCTGCAGGCGCCGGACTTCCTCGAAGCCCTGCTGCCCTTCGCCCATGACCCGCATTACCAGAATTACCCCCACGCCCTGAAACTGCTGATCCTGTCGGCCGGCTGGGTGATCTACAACCAGAAAACCATCGCCATCGAAACCGAGATCATCTGCCCTTCCTGCCTGGATCTGCTGCAACTGGGCTCGCGCCTGAGTTCGGCCAGCGCCGCGACGATTTCCGAAACCCTGGCGGATGAGGCTTACCACACACTGTTCTCGATCAACATGTGCGAACTGGCGATCACCCAACGCGGCATCCGCATCAAATGGCCGGAGCTGGAACTGACCCGCCACCTGAGTCAGGCCCAGGCCACCCTGTCCGAGGCGGATTTCAAGATTTACCGCCTGGCCTTCTCGCTGGTCTCGGAGACGTTCATCAGCGACTACCTGGCCGAACTCAGCGACGCGCCGGAGATCCAGCCGGTATTCCGTCACGTGGTGGCGCTGCACAAAAAAGACGAACTGGTGCACAAGCACATCTTCCCGCTGTTCGTGCAGCAGGTGGTCGGCGACTTCACCCCACAGCAAACCGCCCTGTTTACCCGTGGCATCGCCAACTCGATCCGGGTGTTCCCGATGCGCGAGATTTCCGCGTGGCGAATCATCCTGCCGCAACTGCTTGAAGTGTTCGGCGATCGCTCGCTGCTGCTGCCGACGCAATTTATCGAAACCGGCGAAGCGGACTACTCGGCCATGCCCGAAATCCTTAGCTCGATTGGCATACAGCCCACCTCGGTGCTGCCCGAGCTGCCGGTGACGCCCGAACCGGCGATCACCGTTTGAACCCAGCGTGCCGCTGACCAATACAAATTCAACAGAGTACTGATTATGTGTGGATACATTGGCGTGTTTGCCAAGCAACCCCGTGCGTTCAACCCGAACATGTTTGATGCCGCCCTGCGCGCCATCCATCACCGTGGCCCGGACAGCTCCAGCCAATGGTTCGACCCCAAGGGCCAGGCCGCTTTCGGTTATGTGCGCCTGGGCCTGGTCGGGCTGGGCAATGGCACCCAGCCTATCGTCGCCGACGAAGGCGACCTGGTGATGATGGTCAACGGCGAGTTCTATGACTATCAGCGCATTCGCAGCGAGCTGGAAAGTGACGGCTGCCGCTTCAAGACCTCCTCCGACAGCGAAATCGCCATGCACCTGTACCGCCGCCACGGCGTACGCGGGCTCAAGCAACTTCGCGGCGAATTCACCATCCTGATTTTCGACCGCCTGCGCAAAAAGCTGTTTGCCGTGCGTGACCGGGTGGGCGTCAAGCCGCTGTACTACACCGAGCATGAAGGCGCCTGGTACTTCGCCTCCGAAATCAAGGCCCTGCTGGCGGCCGGCGTGCCGGCGCAGTGGGACCACGAAGCCTACGCCAGCCGTGGCTTTATCCTGCGCGACCGCACGCTGTTCAACAACATCCGCAGCGTCAAGCCGGGCTGCTGGATCATCGCCGACGAAAGCGGGCTGCAGACCGAGCAATATTGGGACTGGGATTTCCCTGACGCCCAGGCCACCGAGCAACGCAGCGAAGCCGAAATCATCGATTCTCTGCGCCACACCATCGAGGAATCCGTGCGCCTGCGCCTGCATGCCGACGTGCCGGTGGGCGTGTGCCTGAGTGGCGGGCTGGACTCCTCGGCGATGCTGGGGATCGCCACCGAGCTGACCGGCCAGCCGTTGCAGGCGTTCCACTTGTCGTTCGAGGGCGAACAGGCCTACGACGAGCGCCAGTACGCCGAGATTGCTGCACGGCATAACCGCGCGCACCTCAATGTGTTATCGGTGAACTCCTCCGACATGGCGGACAACTTCGAAAATGCGCTGTGGCACGCCGAGATGCCGTTCGCCAACGCCCACAGCGTGGCCAAGTACCTGCTGTGCAAATACGTGCAGAACCAGGGCATGCGAGCGGTGCTGACCGGTGAAGGCGCAGACGAAGTATTCGGCGGCTACCCGCACTACCGCCGCGACATGGTGCTGTACAACCACGAACACCAGGACCCTGCGGTGATCGCCGAACTCGCTCGCCGCCTGCATGCCAGCGAAGACCGCTACCTGCCTAGCGGCAAAAATGACGTGAAGTGGGTGCAGGATGAATTGGGTCACGGCGTGTCCTGGCTGCAAACCCAATCGGCGCTGTTCGGCCCGCTGGCGCAGTTGTACACCGATGACTTCCGCGAGCGTTTCTGCGATGTGGATGCCTACCGCCAGTTCTACGACCGCCTGAGCCCGCGCGCGCTTAACGGCTGGGAGCCGGTTAACCGCTCGCTGTACATGGTGGCCAAGTCCAGCCTGCCCAACGTGGTCCTCACCTCCCTGGGCGACCGCATGGAAATGGCCGGCAGCCTCGAAGGCCGCCCGCCTCTGCTCGACCATCAGGTGATCGAAGCCGCCTGCCGCCTGCCGGTGAACATGAAAGTACGCGGCGCCACCGAAAAATATGCGTTGCGCGAAGCCATGCGCCCGTATGTGCCTCAGGCAGTGCTGGACCGCAAGAAGCAGTACTTCCGCGCGCCTCCGGCGTCCGAAAGCCCGCAATCGAAGCTGTTCGAGATGGTCAACGACGTGTTGAGCGGCCCGGCCCTGAGCAATGTGCCGTTCTTCGACTCGCGCAAAGTGCGCGCCTTGCTGGCCACCCTGCCAAGCTTGTCTGCTGCCCAGCGCGCATCGGCCGACAACCTGCTGATGGAAATTGCCGGGCTGTGCCTGATGCAAAAACGGTTCGCCTTGAACTGACCTAACGGCGGCGCAGTGCGACTGCGCTGCGCCGCCAGACCCAAGGAGGGTCCATGCTGAAAAAACATTTGTCGCTCGCCGTACTCGTCACCCTGGTGTGGGGGGTGAATTTCCCCATCACCAAATTGGGCCTGCGCGCGATCGACCCGTTTGTACTCACCGGCATCCGCTTTGCCCTCGCCGCCTTGCCGCTGGTGTTTTTCATCAAGCGCCCAGCCGTGAAATTCAGCTACGTGGCCGCCTACGGCTTTATCTTCGGGCTGGGCATGTGGGGCGTGATCAACTACGGGATCCAGGTGGGCGTGAGCCCGGGGATTGCTTCATTGATCATCCAACTCAGCGTGTTTTTCACCATGGGTTGGGGCTTTGTGCTGTTCAAGGAGAAAATCCGCGGCGCACAAATGCTCGGCGCCGTCATGGCCCTGATCGGCCTGGCGGGAATCATTTCCACCCAGCAAGGCAACCATGCGGTGCTGGGGGTCATGCTGATCGTACTCAGTGCGGTGGCCTGGAGCGTGGGCAACGTGATCATCAAAAAATCCGGGGTCAAGGAGATCTTCTCGTTCATGGTGTGGGCCAGCCTGATCCCGCCGATCCCGCTGTTTCTGACCGCCTGGCTGATGCATGGCAGCGCCGCATTCGAAGGCCTGCAAGCCAGCCTCGACCTGACGGCCATCCTGTCCATCCTGTTCCAGGTGTACCTGGCCACACACTTTGCCTACTGGGGCTGGAACTCGCTGCTCAAGCTGTACCCGGTGTCGACCGTGGCGCCGCTGTCGTTGTTGATTCCGGTGTTTGGCATTACCAGCTCGATGTTGATCATCGGTGAGCGGATTTCCACGCCGAACCTGATTTCGATCGGGATCATCATCGCCGGGCTGGCGGTGGGTTTGTATCGCAAGCCCGCGAATTTGGCGCCTGCCGGGCGTCCGACCGTGATGCAGGCGGAAAAATAAATCCGTACCTTGTAGCGAGCGGGCTCGCTAGCTCGCTACAGGCGCGATCCACTCAGCACGCGAAGTTATCGATCTTTACCTGGCCGTCGGGGAACGTCGCGATAATTTCCAGCTCGCCGCCCATCGCACGGATGTAGTCGCGCAACGTGCTGATGTACATGTCGGTGCGCCGCTCCATCTTGGAGACGGCGGCCTGGTTGATATTCAAGCGTTTGGCCAGGTTCTCCTGGCTCAACTGTTGGGCCTTGCGCAGCTCATGCAGCGGCATTTCCTTCAGGTGCTGCTCGAACAGCTGCTTGGCGTCTTCACGTGCCTGCGATGTCATGCGGGCTTGAAGTTCAGCGAATTTCTTAGCCATGGTTACGGCCCTCTTTACGCAATGTGTCCAGGTGTACGTCGTATAACTTTTCGGCCATTGGGATGTGTTCCTCATACCATCGCCGTTGCCCGGTTTTATCCGCACCGATCAGCAATAACGCGCATCGGCGTGGATCAAAGGCGTACAACACCCGATAGGGTCGCCCCGCGTGCTGTATGCGCAATTCCCGCAGGTTACCGTGCCGAGAGCCCTTGATATCGCTACTGTGGGGAAAGCCCAGGCCAGGCCCGAAAAGCCCCAGCAAGTCCACGCTGGCAGATACCGACACTTGCTCCTTGACCCCAAGTTGCTCCCACCAGGCGCCGAATTCATCCGTGTATTCAATTTCCCAGCTCATGCAAATATGCCACCCATGGAATATAAACTCAAGAGCCTAAAAGCTAGTAGAAGAACCGGATGAACTGCCACCCGCCTCCCCCGGGAAATTGTTTGTAGGTACTTCCGGCCTGACGGCAAACGCTCACACGCCGCAAAAACACAATTATCGAAATGTAAAAAGCGCTCTAATACGCTCCTGTTGACTGGCTTTAAAGATCCTGGAGTTCGCAATGCCCCATGAAGGCAACCTGTTACAAGCAGCCGTGGTGTTCCTGCTCGCGGCCGTGCTGACCGTGCCCCTGGCCAAGCGCCTGCAGTTGGGCGCAGTGCTGGGCTATCTGTTCGCCGGTGTGATCATCGGCCCGTCGGTACTGGGCCTGATCGGCAACCCGCAGAGCGTCGCGCAATTTTCTGAACTGGGGGTGGTGCTGCTGCTGTTCATCATCGGTCTGGAGCTGTCACCCAAACGTCTTTGGGTCATGCGCAAGGCGGTATTTGGGGTCGGCCTGGCCCAGGTGCTGCTCACCGGCCTGGTGATGGGCGTGGTGGCGTTGTGGCTGTTTGGCCAGTCGTGGAACAGCGCAATCGTGCTGGGCCTGGGCCTGGCGCTGTCGTCCACCGCATTCGGCCTGCAAAGCCTGGCCGAGCGCAAGGAGCTGAACCAGCCCCACGGGCGCCTGGCGTTTGCCATCCTGCTGTTCCAGGACATCGCCGCAATCCCGTTGATCGCCATGGTGCCGCTGCTGGCCGGCAGCGACCACCCGACCACCGAAGCCCAGGGCCTGCAACACGTGTTGCAGATCCTCGGCAGCATCGCCGTGGTGATCATCGGCGGGCGCTACCTGCTGCGGCCGGTGTTTCGCATCGTCGCCAAGACCGGCCTGCGCGAAGTGTCCACCGCCACCGCCTTGCTGGTGGTGATCGGCACCGCATGGCTGATGGAGCTGGTGGGTGTGTCCATGGCCCTCGGCGCCTTCCTCGCCGGCCTGCTGCTGGCGGACTCGGAGTACCGTCACGAACTGGAATCCCAGATCGAGCCGTTCAAGGGCCTGCTGCTCGGGCTGTTTTTCATCAGCGTGGGCATGGGCGCCAACCTCAGCCTGCTGCTCAGCTCGCCGCTGATCGTGATCGGCCTGACGCTGTTGCTGATCGGTTTGAAGCTGCCGCTGTTGTACGCCGTGGGCCGCCTGGTGGGCGATCTCAACCGCGAAAGCGCCCTGCGCCTGGGCGTGGTGCTGGCGGCCGGGGGTGAGTTTGCCTTCGTGGTGTTCAAGATCGGCCGCGACCAGGGCCTGTTCGAGCCCCATCTGTACGACATCCTGGTGCTGACCATCACCCTGTCCATGGCCGTGACCCCGTTGCTGCTGTTGATATGCCCGAAGCTGTTCAAGCCCAAGGTCAAACCGGTGGAAGTGCCCGAGGAATACCGCACCATCGAAAGCGATGCGCCGCGCGTGGTGATCGCCGGCATGGGCCGTATGGGCCAGATCGTGGCGCGGATCCTGCGCGCGCAGAACATCTCGTTCATCGCCCTCGACACCTCGGTGGAAACCATCGAGCTGACCCGTAGTTTCGGCGGCATGCCGGTGTTCTACGGCGACCCGCAACGCCCGGAAATCCTCCACGCGGCCAAGGTCGACCAGGCGGAATTCTTCGTGATCGCCATGGATGACCCGGAGATCAACATCAAGACCGCCGAGCTGGTGCGCAGCCTCTACCCGCACATGAAAATCATCGCCCGCGCGCGTAACCGCCAGCACGTGCACCGCCTGGTGGACCTGGACGCCTCGCCGATTCGCGAGACCTTCTATTCCAGTCTCGAAATGAGCCGCCGCACCCTCGTAGGCCTGGGCCTGAGCCAGGTCCAGGCCGATGCGCGCATCACACGGTTCAAGAACCACGACCTGCAACTACTCGCCGCACAACACGCGGTGTACGACGATGCGGCCAAGGTGATGCAAACCGCCCAGGAAGCCCGTGCGGAACTGGCGCGCTTGTTTGAGATGGACCGGCTTGAGGAAGAGTCCGACAAGGTGTGAAGCTGGGGATGAACGATGCTGCGATTTTTCTGACAGAATACGGCGCAAATTCGTTCATCACCGGAGCGCTTCATGGCCACTTTCACCAAGACCGCCGTCCTGCTGGCCCTCGCGCTTAGCGCCGGTAGTGTATTCGCCGCCGCCAAACCGGCCACGCAAACCATCTCCACCTTGGGCGGGAAATTCTCCTTCAACCTGCCCAAGGCCTATGCGGCCGACACCCTGCCGGCCGGCAAGGCCGAGGATGGCACTGCCGATACCCAAGGCACGATGTACGCCAACCCGACCACGAAAAGTGTGGTGATCGTCGCCGAAACGCTGCGCAAGGATGGGGTAACCATCCAGGATAACGACCCGCAGTTTCTTGATGGCGCCGTGGCCGGTTTCGTCAAGGACCAGAGCGCCGCCCTGCCTGACTTCAAGAAACTCAATGAGAAAAAACTCACCTTCAAGGGCCTCGGCCTGCGCCAGGTGGACAGCACCGCCACCCAGGGCGGCGGCAAGACCTTGAACTCCACCTTCCTGGGCGGTTCGGGCAACCATCTGTTGGTGATCCAGGCGATTTCGCGGGCAGATGATGCAAAAGGCCATGCGGAGTTGGTGAAGCAGATTACTGGTGGTAAGTAAGCCGCTCTTACCAGCAACATAAATCAAATGTGGGAGGGGGCTTGCCCCCGATGGCGGTGGTTCAGTCACTGATTTATTGACTGGCACACTGCTATCGGGGGCAAGCCCCCTCCCACATTTAAAACTGTAATTATCTTAGATTCTTTTCCAACCAGGCTTTCAGATCCTGCACTTCCGCGTCACTGATGGTGTGGTTCATCCCCGGATACCCATGAAACTCAGGCTTTAGCCCCAACCCCGTCAACACCTCATTCGCCCGCGTCGCCGACGCATACGGCAGCGCCTGATCCAACGTGCCGTGGCCGATAAAGATCGCCAGCCCGTTCAAGCCTTCATTCGGCTTCAACTCAGCCTTGAGCACCGGCAACACACTGCCGCTCAACGCCGCAATCCCGCGCACCAACGCAGGCTTACGCAGCCCTACCTCGTAGGACATGATCGCGCCCTGGCTGAACCCCACCAGGTACACCCGATCACTTTGGGTGTGGTACTTGGCCGTAGCCTGGGTCACAAAGTCTTCGATCAGCCTGGCGCTGCGTTGCAGGTCGGCGGTCTCGCCGTTGTAATCGGCCTCGCCGGTGGTCTTGGTAAACCAGCGATAACCGTGGGGATCCACCGGCATCGGCGCGCGGGCCGACAGGTAGGTCCAGGTCGAGGGCAGCGCGTCCTTGATGCCGAACAGGTCTTCCTCATTGCTGCCGAACCCGTGCAGGAAAATCACCAACGGCTGGTTGCGCGCCTCGCCCTGGGTCTGCTCCAGGTACGCCAGCGGCAAGTCGGTGTGCAGGCTGTCGTCGGCATGGGCGGCGCCGGCCAGCAGGGTCAGCGCGAGGGCAAACAGTTTGAGCATGGGACGTTACCTCAGGGTTTGCGCAGCAGATAAGTGTCCATGATCCAGCCATTTTCCAAGCGCGCCGCCTTGCGCACCCGTTCGATTTCTTCCGCCACTTCACTGACTTTACCGCTGATGAGGATTTCATCCGGCGTACCCAGGTAGGCGCCCCAGTAAATATCCAGGTCCTGATCGGCCACGCTGCGGTAGGAATCTTCGGCGTCGAGCATCACCACCAACGTATCGGCATCACTCGCCTGCCCCGCTGCCAGGCGGCGCCCGGTGGTGATTTCGATGGATTTGCCAATGCGGTTCAGCGCCACTTTGTGCTGAGCCGCGAGGGCCTGCACGCTGGTGATACCGGGGATCACCTCGAACTCGAAGGTGCAGCGGCCACTGGCCAGGATCGCCTGCAGGATACGGATGGTGCTGTCGTACAGCGCCGGGTCGCCCCAGGCCAGGAAAGCGCCCACTTCACCGTCGGCCATTTCCTCATTGATCATGCGTTCGAACGTTTGCTGCTTGTCGCGGTTGAGGTCGCGCACGGCCGTGGTGTAGTCGATGTCACCGCGCACGCGCTCGGGGCACTCGGCCTCGACAAAGCGGTAGCCGGGCTCGGTGATATAGGTGTCGCAGATCTCGCGGCGCAGGTCGATCAGCTTGTCTTTGCTCTGGCCCTTGTCCATCAGGAAGAACACGTCGGTGCGGTTCAGCGCCTTCACGGCCTGCATCGTGATGTAGTCAGGGTTGCCGGCGCCAATGCCGATGATCAGGATGCGTTTCATGGGTTGCTCTCATTGCGGGGCGACGATTTTGCCATGTGAGTCTCCAGGCGCAAGCGCCATACGCTGTTAAAGCGCAGCTCGGTGATGGCCAGGGGCTCGACGTCGATCCGATAAAACATCGTCATCGGCAACTGCATCACGTTCAGCAGTGCAGCGCGGATGATAAACGGGTGGGTGACAGCCACTACATGGCCAGGCTGCGCTTCAAGGGATTTGAGCCACTGAGCCACGCGCGCGCAGATCTGCTCCACCGATTCGCCGCCATGGGGGGCGCTGGTGCTGTCGGTAAGCCAGGCATTGAGTTGCACACTGTCAATCTGCCCGATGCCCTGGCCTTTCCAAGCGCCGAAATCACCGTCGCGCAGGGCCTCTTCGATCACCGGCTGAGCGCCGAACAGCCCCGCCGTCTGCCGGGCTCGCGCCTCCGGCCCACACAGCAGGCGCGGTTTTTTGCTGTACTGCGCCGCCAGGGACAACGCCGCGCCCTGCCAATCCATCGCCACCGACTCGTCATCGGAAAACCGCCCCTGTTTCTGCAACGGCGTCAGGGCATGGCAAATCAGGGTCAAGCGGGAGGCCTGCATCGCAATTTCACTCTGTTTCGTCGCGCAGTCGGCATAGATTGGCGAAGCTGTTACACATGTTACAACGAACATGAAAGCGCAGCCGGTTGAATGCCGGCGCGGGCGCGCCACTGTATTCGGCCCTACAGCCGTAAGCCAGAACCTGTTTCAGCCCTATCGCTATCCATTTCGGGGCGCATCATCGCTGGAAGTTCTCATGGCTCACACTGCTGCAACGAATGCTGCTTTTTATGTGTACATATCCGTTGCTGCGGTAAAGGCTGATATGGGTTGCGCTCTTACATGGATTGAGACCTCAACCCGACAAACCAGGCCCGAAAACAGGCCAAAGAGCAGGTAGCGACTGCTTCTCACGAACCTTGCACACCACGTCTTAAGCTAGCTGATTAGCGAATTTGCCTACTGCGTCAACTACCCTTTTGGCGCCATCCTGGATCTCCACGATGACCTCGCCTGCCTGGGTAGCAAGTGCGAGGCCCTGTTCCGCCTGGGACTTACTGTTTGCCATTTCACCAACGGTTTCATCAACCAACTTCTGGTTCTGCAAGACGACAGAGGCAATTTCTTCGGTCGCGCTGCTGGTGCGCCCAGCCAATTGTCTGACCTCATCCGCTACTACGGCAAAACCTCGACCCTGTTCGCCTGCACGAGCAGCTTCAATCGCAGCGTTCAAAGCCAACAGATTGGTTTGTTGAGCAATACTACTGATCGTCTGAATGATCGAGCTGATCAACAGTGACTGCTTGCCGAGCGCTTCAACGCCGCCAGAGGCTGCCTGCATATCAACGGCGATTTTGCGCATGGTATGCATCGTGTCGTTTACGACGACTGATCCGCGCTGAGCACTCACATCAGTCTGCTGGGAAATTTCAAATGCCGTTCGGGCTGCCTCACTGACCTCTTGTTCTCGGGCAACCTGGTCAGTGACTACCGTCGCAAACTTGACCACCTTGCACAGCGTCCCTTCAGTGTCATATACCGGGTTGTAGGTCGCTTCCAGCCATATGGTCTGACCGCGACTGTCAATACGTTCAAATCGACCCGCAACGAACTCGCCCTTGTTCAAGGTCAGCCAAAAATCTTTGTATCCTTGGGACGAGGTTTCTTCTGGCTTGCAGAAGATACGGTGATGACTGCCTTTCGCTTGTGCGAGGTTATAGCCCATCGCTTTCAAGAACTGGTCATTCGCCTTGAGTACGTGCCCGGAGAGGTCGAACTCGATTACCGCAGTTGAACGAAGCAATGCATCGATGAATGACGCATTCTCCGAAGCCTGTTCCAGGCGCGAAGTAATATTCGTCGCACTACACGTGACATGGCTCAACTTGCCACCTACGTCCGTTATAGGCTGCCAAAGCGCATGGATCCAGACCAGGGAACCGTCGGAATGCAAGTACCGGTACTCGTCCGTAATTGATTTGCCTGAAGCGACTGCAGCGCGAAAATTATGAAAGCAGGGAAGCTTCGATACGTAATGCGGAACAATTTCCGACATGGCACGCCCAACGAGACGATCTTGGGTGTAGCCCAAAGCAGATGCGAAATTATCGTTACATGCAATGATTTTGAACGTTGAATCGATGCTCAACGTCAGCATTTCACGATTAAGCCCATCGCGTAGTTGGCGCAGCTCGGACAGCTCTGCTTCCTGGGAAATGAGCTGTTTTTTGAGCGTGGTATTGAACATGAACAACCGCCTCTTTGGTTATGAGAGGCTATCGGCGTTTCCCCCTACAAGTTGAGAAAAACCGACGGACGTACCGCCGAAACGTTTTCCAATCAAAATGCTGGTAACGGGTTAGCGCGTACTCCGATTATTTGATGAGCCAGAGGATTTGTCCGCAAGACGCCTTACCATTTTTCAGGCTGCGCTATGCTGAGCGCAGCTGGTGGAAGCCTTACAAGGAAATGGCAGGATTTTGCTCCAGACGCATGTCCCGCCTCATCCGTCGCCTCACTCGATAATTCGCCTGGATTCAATCTGGCTTGCTACCGAGCCCATTGCAGGAAACTCCAAACGAAAGCTCGTTCCAGACGAATTGCTGTCTACGCTTACCCGACCGCCATGCAACTGTATAATTGAGCGAACGATTGCTAAACCTAATCCCCCGGAATCGTCCGGTTGACTACGTGACGGATCGCACCGGTAGAAGCGCTCAAACAGTCGAGGGAGATGTTGCGCTGAAATCGGCTGGCCCAGGTTATGCACAGTAATTTCAACCCTGTCCCCCAACGCCACACTGCTAATGGTGACTGCCGTAGCAGCAGAGCCATAACGCAGCGCGTTGGCCAGCAAGTTGGCCAGTGCTCGACGGATCAAAGCAGGATCAGCACGCAATTGATCATGGGCCTGATTGATCAGCGTCACATCACGTTCTTGCGCCACACCTTCAAAATACTCACACAGTTGCTCCACTAGATCGTGCAGGTTGATGAGCTCATTACTTACAGATGCATGCGACTGCTCGGTACGAGCGAGAAACAGCATGCTGTCGATCATTCGCGCCAAACGCTCATACTCTTCCTGATTGGAAACCAGCAAGTTTTGATAGTCTTCGATTGAACGACAATGCCTCAGGGCTTGCTGGGTGTGCCCCATCAGATTAGTGAGCGGAGTGCGCATTTCATGGGCGAGATCCTCCGAGAATCGTGATAGCTGGGCGAACCCCTCTTCGAGGCGTGCAAGCATCTGATTAAGCGCTTGGCTGAGTGCTTGTAGTTCACTCAGTTCATTGAACTCATCCAGCCGCAGATGCAGATGGTGTACATCAATTGCGGCCGCGCGCTTCGCCAGCAGGCGCACAGGTCGTAAGCCTCGCTGACTGACCCACCCGCCGAGCACAAAAGCCAGCAGCGCCCCGACCGACATCGCGAGCCAGAGCTTGAGTCGGTAAGCCCCCAGCATCTGCTCACGCTCGCTCAACAACTTGCCGGCAATCAGGGTCAAGCCGCGGTCACCCTGCATGACGTGTTGCCAGGCAAGCCGCACTGACAGCGAAGAGTCTCCGTCACTCAGCTGAGCCTGGGCTGCAGCCGGTAACGTGGGCAAGCTCATGCTGACGGGGTTGATTTCGATCAGCACCTGGCCCGTGTCATCGATAATCCACAGCAGGTTGTCGCGATTGCCCAGCATATTTTCGTATAGCTTGGGCCGATTTCTGAGTTGCTCGACGCTGACACTGTCGTTGATCAACGCCTGCATGCGCTCCAGGCGCCCGAGCAGGGCCTGGTCATCGCGCCAAGCGATTTCTCGCTGTAACGACTGATAAAGATAAAAACCAATGGAGCCCAGCAGCAGCGCACTGACTAATGCGAACATGACCGCCAGGCGCAAGCTCAGGGCACGCGGGAACAGTTTCAGGATTGCACCTCAAGCATGTAGCCGATGCCACGCACTGTGTGTATCAATTTGAGCGGATAAGGATCGTCAACCTTGGCGCGCAGTCGCCGAATGGCGACGTCGACCACATTGGTATCACTGTCAAAGTTCATCTGCCAGATTTGCGATGCAATCGAGGAGCGCGACAGCACCTCCCCTTCCCGACTGACTAACAGGTGCAACAGGGCAAACTCCTTGTTGGTCAGGGTCAGGCGTTCACCCTGACGCGTGACCTTACGCCGCAACAGATCCACGCTCAGGTCTGCCACCAAGAACTGCTCGACCTCACGGGGCGGCCCCCTGCGCAGCAGAGTACGTACGCGCGCCAACAACTCGGCATAGGAAAAGGGTTTGACCAGGTAATCATCGGCCCCTGACTCAAGCCCCTTGACCCGATCCGCCACAGAGTCCCTGGCGGTAAGAAAAAGCACCGGGGTTTGCCATTTGCGCCGAATAATCTGAAGCAACTGCCACCCGTCCAGGCCCGGCAGCATGACGTCCAGGATGATCAGGTCGAACTCACTTTCCTGCGCCAGATACTGGCCCTCCAGGCCATCCAGGGCGACCTCAACCACATAGCCCGATTCAGTCAGGGCTTTGTGGAGGTAATCCGCTGTTTTCGCTTCATCTTCAACGACCAGGATACGCATCTTTTCCTCCAGAACTGGAGTATAGGCTAGCGCGCCTGACGGTTTTGGCACATTACATCTTGGTAATCATCAGGCAATCATTCTGACGCAGTGCACGGATCATGATGTCTGGCGATGACTCAGCCAGACAAAACAAAGGAAAAAACATGCGTATAAGCCTATCGACCTCATTGCTGATGTCACTCGCAATGAGCTCTGCGCTTGCTGTTGCAGCACCGGATCAAGTTGTGCAGCGCAACGACGTGTCACTGGCATTGGCCAATGATTTGCTAGATGCCGCGCTGGCAGCGTGTCATGCCGATGGCCGTACGGGTGTTGCGGCAATTGTCGACCGTGGGGGCAATTTAGTCGCCTTGCAACGCGACGATAACGTTGGCCCACACAACACATTAGCCGCCCAACGTAAGGCCTATACCGCCCTATCGACCAAGACGCCAACACGACTATTGGCAGAACGTGCTCGCAGTACACCCGATGCTGAAAACCTCAACACCCTGGATGAGCTATTGCTGCTGGGCGGCGGAGTGCCGTTGGTGTTTGAAGGGCAAGTCATTGGCGCTATCGGAGTGGCCGGTGCCGGTGGGGCAGCATTCGATGAAGGTTGCGCATTAGTCGCTATCAACAAAATTTTACCTGCCGTTAAAAACTAAGGACATCATCATGACTGTATTAAAAGCTCTCTTCGCCGGCGTTGTATTGAGTGTCGTATCGTCACTGGCACTGGCGGCAGCCAACCCGCTCAGCGTGCATGTACTCAACTTACAAGATGGTTTACCGTCCCCGGGTGTCAATGTCACGCTGGAAAAACAGGACGGCAAGAACTGGAACATGCTCAACAGCGCAGCGACAAACGAGCAAGGTCGTATTCCCGGTCTGTACCCCGATGGTCAGGCCCTGCAGAAAGGCACCTACCGCGTCACCTTTAAAACCGGTGAGTGGTTCAAAGCGCACAACGTCTCAAGTTTCTTTCCGGAAGTACCGGTCATTTTTGAGGTAGACGGTGCCGTTGCGCACTACCACATCCCATTACTGCTCAGCCCCTACGGTTTCTCTACCTACAGAGGTAACTGAGTTTCTAGCCAACAGAGATCTCAGTCAGCCGGATGGGTAGCGATTTTATTGTGCACGTGCCGGCGCACGAAGAGTTAAGCCAAAAAAAAGGGCCTTCAAGGGGCCCTTTGTACTCACCTGAAATTACTTGGAGAGCCAAGACTCTACTGTCGCGGCGCCGTGATCACTTTTCCACTGTTTCAAGCCTCCGTGGTTACCACCTTTTGTTTCGATGGTTTCACCGGTGTGTGGGTTCTCATAGACCTTCACCTGACGAGCTTTACGCGTACCTGTGTTCGGTGCGGATACCGGAGCGCGTCGACACTCCGCCCCCTGACTCGCAGAACCTTACTGCTCGCTTCGGGCCCGTCTCATCAGGCGCTTACGATCAATAAGGACGTGCAGGAGAATGATCATGCTGCCGGGAGGAAGTGCTTTAGCACTGCGGCTACCGCATTAGAGGCGCTTCATGCTGTTGGGGGGATGACTGCACGAGCTTCAAAGTATTGCGCCCTGATGCTTTAGCGTCATAAAGCGCCGCGTCCGCCTTGGCTAGCACGGCGGCTGTCGTATCGTCGTCATTGGGCACCACACAGCAAACACCCATACTGATGCGCAGAGAAATGGTTGCCTCACCATATTGAGCTGGTGACTGGGCCAAAGATTCGCGCAGCTCATCCAATACAGCAAAGGCCCCTTCAGGATCAGTGCTGGGTAGCAAGATCAAAAACTCCTCACCGCCATAACGACCAATACTGTCGGAATGACGAAGTCGCTGGGTTAGATGATTGGCGCAGTGGCTAATCACTTCGTCTCCCGCCAGATGGCCATACCTGTCGTTGATCTGTTTGAAGTGATCGATATCGACCATAGCGACTGCCAGGCTGGAACCCTCTCGTCGTGCACGTTCCAAATCCGTCGAAAACTGCTCAAGGATGGCTCTACGATTCAGGATACCGGTCAGCACATCTCGCAGCGCCATGTGCTGAAGCAAAGACTCGCTACGCTCTTTAGCCAGGAGCACCAAGCCGAGGGAGATCATCATCGCGGTGAACGTACCGATACTTACCGACAGTGTTTGCTTGAGGTTGCTTACGTCATAACGCATTTGCGCAGCACCTCCGCCAAGCACCGCGACAACCCGCATTCCCAAACCGATCAGGCTGATACTCGATCCGATGATCAACAACATGCGTGCACGACCTTGGGCGGGAATGTGCCGGCGCGTCCAGTAGATAATCAATGAACACTGCACCATCAACACGAGCGTCGCAGCGAGCATTCGCGGTTCCAGCGTGTCGATCAAACTGACCATCAACACCAGCATCAATGCTGCTGGAGCAAACACTCGCCACCAGGCGACAGGAAGCTCGACAATCCGAAAAACACTGGCCCCATAAAAGGCCAGTGCGACTGCCAGCAGGGTGTTGGCGGCGCCGTAGGTCAACCACAACGGTGCATGACCATAGAACGTATAGCCAATATAGGCCAAGGCGTGCGCTAACAAACCAAAGCCAATCGTTAGAAGACCGTCACGCTGGTTGAACTGTCCGACCAGGATTAAACAAAAAGCCATGATCGTTGCGACTAAAGCGACACAGGCAAACAGAGTGGGCGTATGGGCGATCATGGCGTCTCACCGAGTGCTGGCAGGAGTGGCTGATCGCAAGTTTAGTTGAGCGGTTCAAACGTCGGAAAGATGTTTTGCATCCAATATCCACTGATCACTCGCAACTGGCCGCGCCTTCGCAACGTGGACTATTCGACCAGGTCCGCCACCAGAGAAGTCAGAACATCCAGCCCAAATGGCTTCGTTAGAACATGCGTATTGGGTTCGAGATGGACGTCTTTTAATACAGCGCTTTCGGCGTAACCTGTGATGAAGAGGACAGGGAGATTGGGACGAGATTTGCGACCAGCCCCTGCCATCTGTCGACCGTTCATTCCACCTGGCAATCCGACGTCAGTAATGAGCAAGTCTACAGCCGCGTCAGACTGAAGAATTTTCAAGCCATCTACACCGTCAGCAGCCTCAAGCGTGGCATATCCAAGGTTACTCAGGACGTCAGCCACAAGCATCCGGATTGAAGGCTCGTCATCGACTATCAGTATGGTTTCCCGCTTTCGTCCAGAATGGTCATCACTGATATCAGCCTCGTCAGGATTTGGCATAACGTGGCCATCGTGGCGTGGCAGAAAAATCGATACGGTCGTTCCTCTACCCGGCGCAGATTCAACCTTGGTATCGCCACCGGACTGACGTGTAAAACCGAAAACCATTGAGAGTCCCAGGCCTGTACCTGTACCGAAAGGCTTGGTGGTAAAGAACGGCTCAAACGCTTTGGAGAGCGTCTCAGCAGTCATACCCGAGCCGTTATCCGAAATAGATATACGAAGGTATCGACCGGGTACGATTTCATGATCGAGTTCGTCATTTCTTTCAAGCCATTCATTGGACGCCGATATGACTATTCGCCCCCCGTCAGGCATCGAGTCACGCGCATTCAGACAGAGGTTGAGTAACGAGTTCTCCAACTGGGCAGAGTCAATCAACGCAGGCCACAATCCCTCCATCTCTTTGACGTCGATGCTAATCGAAGGCCCAACAGCCCGTGAAATGAGTTCGACCATTCCCTCGATAAGCGCCTTCACATCAGTTAGCTGAGGTGTCAGTGTTTGGCGTCGAGAAAACGCCAAAAGGCGATGAGTAAGCGCGCTCGCCCTTTTGACAGCACTCTGGGCAACAGCAAGGTACTTATCAACATCTGCTGAGCGCCCTTGAGCGAGCCGAGTCTGCATCAATTCCAGACTGCCCGAGATGCCCGCTAAAATGTTATTGAAGTCGTGTGCGATGCCCCCAGTGAGCTGGCCCACCACTTCCATTTTTTGCGAGTGACGCAAGGTTTTCTCGATGTTCTCACGTTCACTTACGGCAACAAGAATCCGCTGCTCGAGGGTCTGGTTAAGTTCCTTGAGTGCGTCCTCGGCTTTTTTCCTGTCTGTCACGTCGATTGACGAGCCGATCAGTCCGATGACCTCGCCGCTCTCATCAAACAGGGGTGCCTTGGCCGACAGCCATGTAGCGGCAGAGCCATCAGCAAGCCGGACCTCCTCCTCAACTTGCTCTGATACACCACTCTCCATAATTCTTCGATCTGTCGCCATGATTACGCGACCCTGCTGCGGGTCATCCAGATACTCGACATCTGTTTTGCCAATGTAAAACTCAGGACTTTTACCGATCAGCTCGGTCGTACCCTGGTTAGCTACAAGCATCCTGCCTTGCCGATCTTTCGCAAACACTACGCCTGGGACTGCGGCAGTGAACGTTCGCAGCAGCGTGTTGAGCCTGTCGCGTTCGGCCTCTGCTACCCGCCGCGCTTCGATATCAATAAGGACGCCAGGAAAGCGCAGCGGTTTGTGATCCTCATCGAGTTCCACACGCCCATTTGCTTCAACCCATCTGTAAACACCATCGCTTTGCAAAACGCGATATTCGCAGCGGTAGGCACCCCCTCTTCCGAGCGCATCGGTCATTTTGCTTTGCACGTGCGCAAAGTCATCCGTATGAATAGAGGCCGTGACCAGTTCCAGCGGCAACCCTTTTAAACATAGGTCAGGCGAAAGACCGAATGAACGCGCGAAGCGTTCATCTGCGGTAAAGCGATCTGCTGGCACATCCCAAACCCACGTACCAATGATGGCACCTGCATCAAGTGCCAGTTGAAGCCGTTCAGATGCCTGCTGAGCCTGCTGGTAGAGATCTGCATAGTCGATGGGAATACCATCAATGGCATCGTGATTCATTGCTTTCAACCTGTCTCAACCAAGCGCTTGGAAGCTTGGCAATACGTTTATTTTTAGAGGCGTGGGAGCATTATTCAGGTATCACCAGTAATCAATATGGCGTCACTGTATTTACATCGACTAGCCTTTACCTGAGAAGGTTTAAAAATTAATTCGTACTCGCTCGATTGGAACAGAGATTGAGCAGATAAGCACCAGCATAAGCCCGCAAACAAAGACTCGGGGAGCCAACAAGTTGGGCTCCCTCCTTGTCGCGTTACAGCTTGAAACGCGCAACGACCGTACGCAGTTCCCCTGCCAGCAGCGAGAGCTCCTGCGCAGTCACAGCGTTGTCCTCTATGCCTTCCATCAGCGCCACACTGCCGTTACGAATCTCGGTCACATTGCGATTGATATCCTCCGAGACCGCATGCTGCTGAACCGCCGCGCTGGCTATCTGGGTGTTCATGCCGACGATTTGCTCAACGCCGTCATTGATTGCATCCAGGCTGGTCGAGGCCTGATCAGCCGACTCGATGCATTCCTGCGCGCGGAGTCTGCCCGCTTTCATTTGCTCGACGGCGTCGCCTGTCGCCAGTTGCAGCTCCTGGATAATCCGGCGGATCTCTTCGGTGGAGTTTTGTGTGCGCGAGGCCAGCGTTCTGACCTCGTCGGCGACCACCGCGAATCCTCGACCCTGCTCACCGGCGCGGGCCGCCTCAATGGCCGCGTTCAGCGCCAGCAGGTTTGTTTGATCAGCAATGTTACGGATCACCTCAATAACGCCGCCAATTTGCTGGCTGTGTTGCGCAAGCGCCGAAACCTTTTGCGCACTGCGCTCCACCTCATCGGCCAAGGCTTCAATAGTCACGCGGGTCTCCTGCATCTTCGCCAGGCCGGTGTTGGAGGACTGGCTGGCGTGCTCTGCGGCGTGGGCGGCGCCCTCGGTGTTTTGCGCCACGTCCGCAACGCTGGTGGTCATCTCGTTGATAGCCGTAGCGACTTGTTCGGTTTCGCTTTGCTGTGCGCTCATCGCGCGTTTAGCCCGGTCAATCGACACCCCAATGCGCTGCGCCGCATCGGAGACCGATTGTGAACTGCGTTCGACCTGAGCCAGCGAAGAGCTAAAGGCCTGCACCATATGGTTAAGGCCGTTGCCCACATCGGCCATTTCATCTTTGCCACGCACTTGAATGCGCACGCTCAGGTCGCCCTGAGCAATCAGTTGGGTGGCAATCAACACATCGTTGATAGTGCGACGCATGGCGCTGTAGATGCCGCTGAACACATACACCAGCAACAGGCCAAGAACGACAAACATGCCGAGAATGAATAGGCGTTCCGACGTTTTTTCCTGAACTCGGCGTTCAAGCGCATTCAGCAGTGCGTCTTGCAGCGTGTCTTGCGCTTTGTACAACTCAGCCACCACCGCATTGCCCTTGCCCGGCAAGTTCTGCGCGCCGCTGATGATGTCGCTTGGCGCGTCAATCAATACTTCGAGGTCGGCGCGGAAGCTGTCCAGGCTGGTAAAAGCACGGGTGATCGGCGCCTGAATACTGTCGGCGAGGGCGGGTTCTCTTCTACGCAAAAGTGCCAGGCTTTGCTGCAGTTCTTTATGGATGAGTAACTCGTTTTTGAGCATCGACTTGATGACGCTGCGCGTACCCGCATTCAACGTTTGCCCGTCATGCAGCCCGCTGGCCAGCCCGCGCAATTGCCCGACGATATTGATTTGTCGTGGCAGCCTCAAGGTGCTCTGATCGATCATGAACAACGATGCGTAATCTTCATCCAGCACCATGCCCGACGTGGCCGATACGTAGTATACGAAGTTCAACGTCTCGGTGAGCTGATCGTTCCAGTCGTCGAAGGTCGCGCCCTGGTTGGCATCCGCTTTCGCCAGCTCAATCAAACGCTGCGCCCCAGCGTGCAGACGCTGCACTCGATCACCGGTTTCCAGCTGCGTGTTGAGCTGCCGGTCGGTTGCGGCCAGTTTCGAAAATGCGTCCTCCAACTTCAACTGGTTGGCCGATAGATCGGCTTGAGCGCTTCTGTCACCGCTGAGCAAGCGGTTGGTGAGGGCGCGTTGCAACATCGATAAACGCAGTACAGGCGTTACGTCCAACAGATAGCGCTGGCCCAGTTGCTCCGAGCGAATGACCTCAAGGCTTGCGTTGATCTGATGGATAACGCGAGTACCGAGCAGAAACAGAGGGATCAGCACGATGATGGCGAGCACAGCGAACTTCGTGGAGAAGCGTAATCGGTCGGCCAGGTGTACGGCAGGAGCAAGGATGTTCATGGAGTTCTCACAGCCCGGAATGGGACGGTTTGCAGTTGATGTGTAGTTGAGAACACTCCATTTTCTCGAATGCCTGGCTCTGTCTGGCTCATTCGGCTAATCACGTTTATGTAATTAAACGTTTCAGACATCCTGTCGGCATTGAGATTGAGAACTTTATGAAAAGTTGTACAGATATTTATTTTTGTACAACTTAGGAACGTCTGGAAAGCAGTGATGTCGCAGAGCCATCATTGCTTGAGGGGGAGCTTCTGACAGCCGCTTGCTTGCGCCAATAAAGGCATGACCCTACTGTCGCCGCCCCCGGATTGCTTTTAAAAAGCGGTCACACGACAACTACCCTGACACCGGGGGGGGGGGAACCACAACTAGCCGTTAGCTGAATAACGGATATGTACCCCGGCCCAATCAATCAAACCACTCCCGCCGCCCCTCAAACGTCCCCACAATCAACTCCACAACCCCCCGCACCGCCTCCACATCCCGCACCTGCGCATTCACCGCCAGCCACACTTGGCGCTGCATGCTCTCACCCAACAACCCCGGCAACGCCACCAACCCCCGGTCAAAGCTGCTCATATAATGCGGTAGCAGGCCGATGCAGGCGCCGCAGCGGATCATCTCCAGCATCAGCGAATAAGCCTGCACCTGCACCACCGCCGCCAGCCGCTGTTGCACCACCTGGTTCCACGGCTGCAACGCGTCGACCTGCGCATCCGGCTGCCACTGCACCAGCATGTAGTCAGTCAAGTCCTCCACACTGTCCGGCCGTGTGGTCAGGCGCGAGTAGCGCTTGGCGATGTGCGGCAGGTAGTGCAGGCGCGCCAGGGCCCGAGGCGGCTCGGTGGCGAAGCTCGGACCGGGCAGCGGGCCGTCACCGTCCGCCAGCCACAGCACCACATCCACATCCACCGCCTGCAGCGACAATTGGCTGTCGAGGGAGATGATCTCCAGGCGCACGCTGGCATTGCGCCGCAGCAAGGCGATCAGGTCGCGACCGAGGATGTCATGCAGGATCGGCTCGGCCACCGCCAAGCGGATCAGCGGCTGCTCGACCACCGGCAGGCGCCGTGCGTGGGCCAGGGCAACCAGTTGCGCCTGCAATTGCTGGCCGTCGCGACTGAGCACCAGGCCGTTGCCCTGGTAGCAGAACAACGCATGCCGCACTTGCTCCTCGAGCTGCGCCAGGCGCTTGCGCAGCAGGGTCGCCTTGATATTCAGGCTGCGCGCCGCCTGCATGAAACAGCCGCAGCGCGCACTCACCAGGAAGTAGCGCACTACCTCCGGGTCAATCTCGTTTGCCAGGGCCTCCCAGTTGCTGCGCGACCCGGCAGGTGCCCCATAGGACGAAGGCCCCGGTTGGCCGGACGGTTCCAGTAATGCCATGTGAGACTCCCTGTCTTGTCGGTCGGTGCATCCAATGCGGGTTGATACGGGTTACTCCAGCACTTTGTTCAACTCGGCGCCGTCGATGCTCAAGGTCGCGGTGTTGAGCATGCCTTCCAGGTAGGCCTTGGCGATCTGCTCCTGACGCTGGGCGCGCAAGGCTTCGGTCAGGCGTGGGCGCAGTTCGTCGAGGCTGGCAGTGCGCGCCGGTTGCTGGCCGGTGAGCTTGAGCACATGCAAGCCCGCCCCGCTCTGCACCACGTCCGATACGGCACCGACCTTGAGCCGTGAGACCGCCTCGCGCACTTGCGGCACCAGTTGCTGCAACGGCTGCATGCCCGAATCGCCACCGCGCGCGGCGGTCTCCGGGTCCTGGGAATATTGCGTGGCCAGGGCGGCAAAATCACCCGGTGCGGCCTGGGCGCGGCGGCTCAGTTCCTGGGCCTGGCGACGCACGGCATCGGCGCTTTGCGGGTCATTCACGGCGAGGAAAATCTGGCTCACCCGGTACATCGGCGGCGTGACCCATTGCGCCTTGCCACTGTCGTACGCCTGTTGCAGTTCGGCGGCACTCGGGTAATCGGCCGGCACCTGGCTGACCGACAGCATGTAGTCGCGAAACACGATCTGCTCCGTGGCGGCGCGGGTCTGCTGTTCCACCTCGGGGCGCTGGCGCCAGCCCTGGGCGTCGGCCTGTTCGAGCACGGCCTTTTGCGCCAGGCGTGAACGTAGCCAGGTTTCCAGCGCGCCACGGTTGCCGCGCAATTGCTCGCGGGACTCGGCCGGCAGGCTGGCGAGTACGCTGTTCAGCTCCGGCAGGTCGATTTGCTGGTTGCCCAGGCGCGCCACCGCCGGCCCGCTCGGTGCCGGGCTGAGCGCCGGCGCCGGCTGTTGCGCGGCCACCGGGTCGCTGCCCGGGCGCACGCTCAACCCCACCGCCACCACCAGCAAGGCCAGCGCACCCGCGCTGATCATCAGGGTTGGCTTCTTCACAGGACCGGTGCCTCTTCGTCAGCGGGCGCGGCCTGGGCCTGCAACTGTGCCGCCTGCTGGCTGTATTCACGCAGGTAGACAATGAATTCCTGCAACAGGCGGTCCCACAACTCCAGCTGGCTGCGCAGGTGCGATGCGCCCACGCCGGCGACCACCACGTCCATTTCCATCAACAGGAATTCGCCCTGCACCGACAACCGCGCAAAACGGCGTGAGGCGTTCCACACCTGGGCCAGGCCTTCGGGCAACTCGCCCTGAATTCGCAGCGCACAGCTATAGGTGAAATCCACATAGCCGCCCTGCTCTGCCGCCGGGTTGCCAAAGCGCACGGCAAAACCGATGCCCTGGCTGGCGCTGAGCAGTTGCACGATGCCGTTCTGTTCAGTCTGGTTCACGCGATAACCGGCCTCTTGCAGCAGCTCGGTGAGGCTCTGGGTGGTCACGCTGATGATCAATTCGTTCATGTTCGGTTCTTCCTTGTGATCAATGATTGACGCCCGCCTGGGGCGCATCGAAACGGCTCTTGTACAGATCGTCGCCAAAACCCTGGGCCAGTTCCTCGAACTTGACCCGCGCGCCACTGGCGAAGGGCTGGCGAATACTCATCACCTCGGCCACATCGATCTTTTCGTAGGCCGCGAGCAACTGCTGGGCCACGCCGTACATCTGTTGATTCTTGACTGAACATTGCTGCACTTGTGTGTCACGTTCGCTCAGTTGCGCCTGCAAGCGGGCGCGCTCGGCTTCCTTGCCCTTGGCCAGCACCAGCAGTTCGTCATAAGCCTTCTTGAACTTGCCGATCTGTTCGTTGCTCGCCGCCACCTGGGCTTGGGCCTGGCTGTGCAGGCTCTGTTGCTGGCCGGCCATTTGCTCGGCCACGCCACGGGTTTTCTCAAGCTCGGCGGTCAGTTGCTTGATTTGCGCCTGGGCCTGTTTGGCCTGGTTTTCGGCGGCGATACGCGCCGCGCTGGCCTGGGCCTGCTCGCTTTGCAGCGCCTGCAATTGCTGGGTGGTGCTGCGCAATTGCGTACGCAGGCGCTCCTCCATGCCTTCGGCCGACGCCGCCGTGGCGACGAACAGCAACAACAGCCCGCAGATTCGCGTGTTCATGTGGCATCTCCCTGCGCATCAAAAGCGCGTGTTGAGTTCCAGTTGCATCACATCCACTTCGAACGGCTGGCCATACACTTCGGACGCGCTCAACCAGCGCGCACTGGCGTAGATGTTCTTGTCGATGCCGTAGTTGCCGCCAATGAAGTAGCCCTTGGCGTTGGTGCCGCCCAGGTGGAATGAGGAGTCGTTGAAGCCGTCGGGCAAGGCGTCGGGCTGGATGTACTTGTAGCCGGCCAACACGTTCCAGTCGCCGCGCTTGCGCATTTCCAGGGCGCTGCCGAGGGTGAAGGAGACCATCAAGGCATTGCCGCCACTTTCAAACTGGCCCTTGCTGTTGATGTTGTTGACGATCTCGCCTTCGCTGCGCTTGAGCATCTCGTTCTTGTCGTAGGCCAGGTTATGAATGAAGTTGGCCTGGCTGCGCAGCTTGAAGTCGCTCGGCAGTTCGCTGTCCCAGACCAGGTTGAGGTCGAGCACGTTGAACTTGGAGGCCAGTCCGACGAACTGCGGGTCCGCGGTGGTGGCTGGCGTGGCCGGGTTGGTGGTGTTATTGCGCAGGTTGAACACCGTGTTGCCTTTTTGCATAAAGGCAACACGCGTGCCGTCGGTGTCGCAACCGGCAGCTCCGGCCCACGGAGAGCAAGGGCTGGAGCGCTCGCCCTCGATGTCCTGGAACTGGTAGTAGGCCGCGGCGAGTTTGAGGCGGTTAGCCCGGTTGATCTTCCAGTCGGCGCCAATCTGCCCGCCGAACAGCCACTTGGTTTCGCTGTCTTCCTTGTCGATTCCGTTGGAACTGGCAGTGTCGGAGGTGTACTCGACCGGGAACGCGCCGAGCGTGCCGAACAGGCCCCACTCGCTGTTGAGGCTGTGGTTGAAGATCGCCGCCACGCCGTCGAAGTTGAGGTCGTTGGAGTACATCATGTCGGTGGAGTAGAACGGATTGCCGATACGCCCGGCGGTCAGGGTCATGTCGTCGGTGGTCTTCCAGGTCAGGTAGCCCTGGTCGAGCCAGATGTCTTTTTTGCCGAAGCCGCCGCCCAGGGTCTGGGTGGTGGACACCGGGTTATTGTCCGAGCCGGTGGCGATGCGGATGCCGGCGGTCCAGTCCGGCGAAATCACTGCTTTCATGCCCAGGCGGGCGCGCAGGCGGAACAGGTTTTCGCGGTCCTCGCGGGTGTTGAGCAAGGGTGGGAACCGGGTGTTGGAGTTTTTGTTGACGTCGTAGGGGCCGGTGTCATTGAGCTTGGCGAAGTCAGTGATGTTGTTGCTGTTATTGCCCGAAAAGTAGCGCGATTCATCGCGCAGGCGGATGTCGCCATCAAAGCTGATACGCGAAATCCAGTCCGGGAACGTATTGGGCTGGGCCCAGTTTTCCTGCTTGGCGGTGGCCATGACCTCGGCTTTGACCTGGTCGCGGATCTGATCGCGTACCGCTTGCGGCACGTACTGCACGCGCACATCGCCCGGCGCTGCGGTCGGGCCGGCGGCCACCACCGGTGCGGCATTGGCCTGGCGCGCCTGCTGGGCTTCTTTTTCGGCCTGGGCAATCAGGCCATTGGCGGTGTCCTGGGTCAGCACGCCTTGCTGCACCAACAAACGGATCAGGTTGATGGTGACGTTTTCCGAGGGGGCGACCGGGGCTGCCGTCGCCTGGCCAACCAGGGTCGCGATGACCATGCCAACCGCCAGGGTCAGTCGATTCACGGGGGAAATCATGTGTACGCAACTCCTGTAAAAAACCGTTGAAAAAACCAAGGATCAATCCGGACGCCGGCCCTTGAGGGCCAAGCGCACGGGCAGCGTCATCGACGCCGGAGGTTTCTGGGTGGCACGTGGCGCACGCACCAGGGCGAGCATCTGGGCGTCGGTCTCGGCATCGCCGCTGGACTTGGCCACCACTGCCTTGGTGACCTCGCCTTCGGCGCCCAGCCACAGGTCTATCTGTATCGAAAACGCCTTCTTGCGCAGCTCCGGGTCCTCACGCATCAGGCGCTGGTAGGTACCGGCCAAATACTGTTTGTAAGTGCCGGTGCCCAAACCGCCGCCACCGCTGCCAGCCATGCCGCCGCCCTTGCCGGCGCCGATGTTGAAACCGTCATTGCCGGACTGGGCGTCGCCGTCGATCTGCATCGGGTTGGCCAAGTCTTCGTTAGGCGAAGGCGGTGCTTCCTCGGCCGGTTTAACCTCTTCGGGTTCGGGGCTGGGCACCGGCTCGGGGACTTTTTCTTCGACCTGCGGCTCGGGCTCCTTGGGTTTCTCCGGCGGTGGTGGCGGCGGCGGCGGCAACGGAATAATCGTCGGCACCTTGGGCGCTTCACGGCGCACGCCACTCATGTCATTGGCCCACTGCCACAAAAACCAGGCCGCCACCGCGCCCAGTAACAGGCCGGCGCCCCACTTCAGCGGGCGCAACGGTGGTTTCTTGTTCACGGGCAACGGCGTGATCGGGATCTGTGCGGTCATGGCTCAGTCCTGGCTCGGTTTGCCGGTGACCAGCCCGACCTGGGACAGCTCCAGCCGACGCAGCAAGTCGAGTACTTCGATCACCTTCTGGTACTGCACCATCGCGTCGCCGCGCACGATCACCGGGAAATCCGGGTTCAGCGCTTTCTCGATACGCAGGCGCTCTTCCAGCTCGCCGAGCGTCACCGGGTAGGCGTCGAGGAACACCTGGCCGCCGTCATTCACGGAGATGGCCTTGGTCTTGGCCTCCGACAACGACACCGAGGCGCTGGCCTTGGGCAGGTGAATCTGGATGCCCGAGACCTGGGCGGTGGCAGTGAGGATGAACATCACCAGCACCACCATCAGCACGTCCACCAGGGGCGTGATGTTGATACTGTCGACGGCGGCGTCATCGTCATCGTCGTGGGAGGCATTTACGGAAGCCATGGTGATTCTCCTCAGGCCGGAACCGCGGCGTGATGCTCGCGGCGGTGCGCGGCTTCGCTGTGCTGGCTCTCGCCGTGCATCTCCGCCAGGCGGGTGATGAACTCGTCGACGAACACGCGCATATCCGCGCTGACTTCCTTGTTGCGCGTGATCAGGCGGTTGTAGCCAAACAGCGCGGGGATCGCGACGAACAGGCCCATGGCCGTGGCCAGCAAGGCCGCCGCCATGCCCGGGGCGATGGCGTTGATGTTGACGTCACCGGCCATGGCCGTGCCGAGGAACACCACCATGATCCCCAGTACCGTGCCGAGCAGGCCGATGTACGGGCCGCCGGCGATGGCGTTGGACAGGGTCGAGAGTTTGGAACTGAGCTGCTGGTTTTCGCGGGTGCGCACACCGTCCATGGAGCAGCGAATGGCTTCGATGGTGGCGGCCGACACCGACGAGGTGTCGGCGCCCTGGGCGCGGCGGGTGCGGATCTCCTTCACCGCCACTAGGTACAGGCGCCACAGCGAGGAATGGGTCAGGCGTTCGCCCAGTTGCGCGTCGTCGGCGTACATCTCCAGGCGCGTACCGATCTGCGCAAAGTGCTCGCGGAAGATCTCGTTGGCACTGCTCACGCGGCTGACCTGGCGGTTCTTGCGCAGCATGATCACCCACGACTGGAACATCATCGCCACCAGCACCAGGATGATTACCCAGGCGTCCACCGGCACGGCGTTGAGCAGGAAGCCCAGGCTGCCGAAACCGAAGCCCGACTGTTCTTCATCGACGCCGTAGGCCACCAGTTTCGACTCGGCGCCCTGGGCACTCGCGTCGGCCAGCAACAGTGCGGCCGGGCGTGCGACCTTGGACAGGCGCAGCTCATCGATGGCGCCGGCGAATGGCAGGTGCGTGCTGGCGGTGTCCGGCAAGTCGGCGCCGACCGCCAGTTGCGAATTGAACGCCGGCAGGGCCACGGCGAGGGTCGCGGTTTCGCGGCCGTTCACATACAGGGTGATTTTTTCGCCCTCGGCAGTGAATGCCAGGTGCTGCCATTGGCCGGGGTTCAGCGGCTGGGTCGACACGGCGCGCTGGCCGTCGACTTCAATAAACGGCATGCCCTGGTTCAGCCCCAGTAACAGGCTATGGGGACCGTCGCGGCGGGCCAGCAGCACTTGCTCGCCACTGGCCTGGTCCAGCCGCAGCCAGGCACTGGCGGTGAACGCACCACCGGCGGCATGTTGCAGCGACGGACTGGCCGGCAGCAGCAACGGCTGGCCGCTGAACTGCAAGGCACGGCCGATCACGCCGTCGATGCTGGCGCCGGTAGCGTTCACCGAGGTGTTGGCGTAGGCCGTGGTGTCCCGTGCCGGTGTGCCGTTGGCGCCGTCAAAGTGGTAGAGCGCGGTGTAGTTCGGATCAAAGGTCAGCTGGCCGTTGGCCGTGGCCGGCGCTTTCTGGTTGCCGTAGTACATCCACAGGTCCTGGCGCTGGCCGCCTTCGACCTTGGGCACATCCACCCAGATCAGCGCCATGCCCATCAACGGGTCGAAGCTTTCGATCTGGTGGTTGAACACGATCTTGTCGTCGGCGCTCACAAAGCGCAGGTCGCTGCCGTCGTCCTTGACCCCGTCAAAGGTGAAATTGCCGGTGTGCAGGCGCACCAGCAGCGCGGTGCGGCCCAGGGCCTGGCTGATCGCCGCGCCTTGGGCGGTGGTGTCTACCGAGATCTGCTTGCGGTAGTGCCAGTCGTCTTGCCACCAGGCATGGGCGGTGGCCGGGAGCGCGAAGCCCAGGCAGATCAACAGGCTCAGGATTAGGCGTTGCATGGGTGAAATCTCCGGGAGAAAAAGTCAGAAAGTCGCCTGCACACTGAAGTGCAGTCGCGAGTCCTGTTTCTGGGTGTTCGGTCCATCGAGCAGCGGGTAGCCCCAATCCAGGCTGCCGGACAACCATTTGCTCAAACTGGCGCGGGTGCCCAGGCCGACACTGGCCAGGCTGTATTCGTCTTCCTGCTCGGGCAGCGGGTCGTGCAGGCGCATGCGTGCGCCTTCGGCGAAGGCATAGAAGCGCCACTCCTGCACGTAACTGCCGAGGAACTTGGCGAGCGACGGGGTGCGCAATTCCTGGGACAGCAGATACCCTTCGTCCCCCGTGCGCTCGGCCGCCAGGTAGCCGCGCACCGAGGTGGCGCCGCCGGCGGAATATTGCTCGTTGGACACCAGCGGTCCCGAGGCCAACTGGAAGCCGGCCTTGGAGGCGGACTGCCAATCGTTGGCGAAGGTGTAGGTGTAATTCAGGTCGCCCTTGAGCACGGCAAAACTGGCGCTGGCCTTGTAGCGCTTGTAGTCGAACTCCTCGGCGTCGCTGCCGTAGCCGAAGAACGCACGCGTGCCGACGATCAGGTTCAAGCCCAGGCCCAGTTGCGATTGCTCGGTGTAGCGATAGCCGTTGTAGCCGACGTTGAACGGCGCGTACTTGAGCGGCACCTGGTCGCTGCTGGAACCGAACTTCATCTCTTCGTCGAAATCCTTGAAGTCGATGCCGAACGAAAACGAATTGGCCCAGTTACCGGCGGCCGGCAGGCTGTAGATCGCCGCCACACCGTAGGAATGGCCCTTGCCCAGCACGTTGCTGCCGCCGATGGTGGCGATATTGCTGTCGGACTGGTACCCGGAGAACTGCAGGCTCCAGCGCTCGTTCAGCGGCGCGGTGTAGGAGCCCGACCAGACCTTGGCATTCTCGGTGTCCTGGGGCGCGGTGAAGTAGGTCAGGGAAATGCTGTGGCCCAGTTGCCAGAGGTTGTCGTAGCCGAGGGTCGCGACCGAGCGCAGCTTCTCGGTGTCGGCGCTGTAGTCGTTGTTCAGGCCGATGCTGGCGTGCCAGGGGTTCTGGTCCTCGACCTGCAGATCCACATCCATGGTGCCTGGGCGCTGGCCTTCACGCACCAGCGGCGTAACCTGGCGCCCGGCCCCACGGTTGAGGCCGGCGAGCTGGGTTTGCACCGTGGCGAAGTCCGGCACCGTGCCCTCCTCCAGGCCCGGCACTTGCTCGCGGATCTCCACCGGCGAGTAATGCTTGGCACCCACCACACGCACGCGGCCGACCTTGGTTTCGCTGACCTGCAGGTAGACGATGCCGTCATCGACCTTCTGCTCCGGCAGCTCGACAAACACCGACTGGTAACCGCGTGCCTGGTAGATTTTCTGCAGCGCATCACGGGCGCCTTCGATATCGCCCAGGGTCTTTTGCGGCCCGAGAAACGGGTACACCGCTTCTTCGATCGTCGCCGCGTCGAGCACGGTATTGCCGCGCACGAAGTACTCGTTGACGTCGACCTTGCGCGGCGCTTCCTCTTCGGCCAGCGCGGTTTGCGTCCAGCTCCCCAGCGTCACGCAACACAGCGCCAACGTTAATTTGAACAGATGCTCCACACCGCCCCCTGACCTTGTATTTTTATGCGTCGCCGTGTGTACGGCGTACGGCCTGCTCAATTGCTGGATATCGAGGTGCTGCCGTGCCGGGCCAGCCAGGTGTGCAACAGCGCGAAGTTCAAGGAGAACTCCGGCATGTGCAGCAAGGCGCCACAAAACACGTCACCGATGATTTTCTGGATAAGGTGCACCGCGCGCGGGTTGTCCAGCAGCGTGGCGATGTCGCGGGTGAGTACGTGGATGCTCCAGACCTTCTGGTTCAGGTCCAGGCCGACGAACCAGCGAAACAGCAGGTTGTAGTTGAGCTGTTCATGCAGTTGCTGTTCGCTGGGCACGGAATACAACAGCTGCAGCAGGAGGATCTGCAACACGGTCTGTGGTGCGATCGACATCGAGGCTTCGGCTGCCAGCCAGTCGCGATGCTGGTCGAGTACCTCGTCGATCTGCGGGCGCAGCAGCACCAGGGAATGGCCCGCCGGGATGTAGCTTGAGACTTCCTTCAAGGCGCCTTGCCAATCGTCCTGGGAGACGATCCACACCCACGGTGCGCCATAGCGATAGACCGACACCGGCTTCTTGCGCGCCGCTTCGACGATCTTTGACAGGCGCTGGTCGAGCTCCTGCATGCCGACTTTCGAGTAACGTTCCATAGTTCCCATCGCCCCACTCCTGGCATCCTGCTGGCGGTTGATTTGGACGTCGTGCTGACGTTGTCAATCGCGTTACACAGGAGAGACGGGAGTGGCCTTGGGCTACCGAACTTTTGTCATGAAAGCTTCATTTTTGCTCGGGGTTGATGGGGGTTTATCCGTTATTTGGGTGATGGCAGCTTATGGTTTCGCCCTTACGGCGACTCACTTTGGAAAAGCCCCAAAGTAAGCAAAGGGCTCTTGCCCCACCACTCGGTACCTCGCCTAGGCTCGGTATGCCCGAAAACAGGTACTACGCAGCGGGCCGCCGCGACGGGGCGTCCCTGCCCCGTCGCGGCTAAACCTGCGTCCTGCCGGTTTACCCGCTCCGTACTACCTGTTTTCGGCCAGCGTGGTTAACGGGGCGCCTGAGATCAAGATCACAAGCCAAAGCAAAGCAAAGCAAAGCAAAGCAAAAGCCGGCCGATACCTATCTGATATATGTGTCAAATGTGGGAGGGGGCTTGCCCCCGATGAGGGTGTGTCAGCTAATAAATTTCTAGCTGACACACTGCCATCGGGGGCAAGCCCCCTCCCACATTTTTTAACCGAGTTCCAACATGCAAAACCGGTCGGATTTAAGGCCGCCGGCTTTTGATTTTGATCTCGAATCGCCCCGTCAAACACACTGGCCGAACGCAGGCGATTGATCGCCCCGAATGTACATCGAGAGGTCCTTACAAACTGATCTGCTTGCGCTCCTCATCCGTCAACCGCGCCCGCGCCTGCTCGCTCAATGGCCCGGCGCCGAGTACCTGCACCGGGCTGTTGGGGTTGTAGCCCGAGGTTTTCTGTTGCGGCGCCGGGGTTTGGGGCAAGGGCTCGGTGCCCAGGCTCAGCACTTCCACGGTCATGATCGACGGCCGGCCCTGCCTGGCTGCCGCCTGCTGGCTGCGCGCCGCGTCTTCCGCCGCCTGGGACGCTGCCGCCCCGGCCGCACTGGCCGAGCTCATGGCGCCGGTGTTGACCGTGGCCGATACCGGCACCCCGGACGACTTGCCCTGGGTCTGGATATTCGCCGCGTTCACCACGCGCAAGGCGGCGATGTTGACGTTGCCTGACACGCGAATGCCCGCCTCGCCCGCATCGATAGTGCCCAACGGTGCGATCAGGTCGATATCCCCCGCCGGCACTTCCGGAATCGGGTTGAGCGTGGCGATCCCCGCGCCGGTGCTCGGCACCGACGGCGACAGCCCCACATTGCCCCAGTTGTCATAGACACGCTTGGGCGGCGTGTACACCACGGTGGTCTTGGAGCCCCGCCCGGCGTTGATGTCACCTTCGCTGGTCCAGCCCATGATCGAACCGCCGAAGGTGGTCATGATGCGGCTCTGGCCCAGCAAGATGCTGCCCAGGGAGTACAGCTGGATATCGCCGGCGCCCTGGGTGATCACACCCGCCGTGGACGGTGGCGCCGCGCCTTCGATGCCAAAGGTCTGGCGGCCGCCCGGGGTGAGCATCTGGATCGAGCCGCCGAAGTTGGTGTGCACACCGGCACCGCCGAACATCGTGATATCGCCTTTGTAGGTGATCGGGTTGCCGGCCACATCGGTGCTCGGGAACAACGCCGCGATAGCGTCACGCCCACGCAGGTAACTGCCCTGGCGCACGCTGCCGTCCTGGTTGTACTCGCGGCCGGCGGCCTTGAGTTCGGCAAAGTACACGTCACGGGCGAAGACCCGTTGCTGCTGGGCCGGCAGCGCCGCGTAGTAGGCCCGCGCCTGTTCGCTGTTGCCGACAAACCCGAAGCGCTCGGCAAGCCAGCCGACCAGTTCGTTTTCGTAGGTCTTGGCTACCTTGCTGCCCTGCAACGATTCGCCCGGTTGGGCCAGGTTGGCGGGGTCGAGGTAAGCCTCGACAAAACGCAGGTAATCCGGGCCGTTGGGGCCGACGCCGGCTTGCATCACAATGCTCGCGCCGGGACGGTTGTCGCCGGCCGCGACTGCGCCGAGGCTGTTGACCCCGACCTTGTCTTCCATCTGGATGTTGCGCCCTGCCGACAGCTCCAGGGTGCCCGGGCCGGCCACGTTGAAACTGCTGTAGAGAATGTCGCGCCCGGCGCTGGCGATGGAGATGTCGGTGGGGCTGTTGTGTACGAACAGGTTGCCGGTGATGGAATAGGCGCCCGTGGTCGATACACCGCCCTCGGCGCCACTGAGTGGTGTGCCGCTGCTGACGATGTCGCGACCGGCCAGCATCCATACCGGGCCGGCGCCTTCATAGTAGGTTTGCCCAAAACGCGGATCAACGGCGGTCGTAATGGTGATCGCCCGCCCACTGTTGACCCCCAGCAGGTCACCACTCAAGGCATAGAAGCGTGCAGGCTCCAGGTTTTCACCCCAGGCCGTGCTGGCCGTGTTGGGGCCAAAGGCAAACAGCGGCGATCGTCCGAAAAGCGCAGTGCTGCCGTCGCTGGACAGGTTACCGCTGCCCGTTACCGGGTTGCGATCGCTCAGAAAACCAAGGAAGGCCGGACGCAGGATCGAGGCCAGGCTATCCGGGGTAGCGCTGGAGCGGCTGATGGTCAGGTCGCCGCCATAGATCGAATCGCCCGCCAGCAACTCCAATTGCCCGTTGGCCGAGGGTGCCAGCACCAAGGCTTTGAGCGGTGCCACCGAGTTGGTATTGAAACTCGAGGCACGCCCGTAATACAGGCTGCCGTTGGCGGCGACCGCCCGCAATGTGGCGGGATAGACCGCGGCCATATCGGTTTCCAGGGTCTCGGTCAGCGGCGTGAGGTTGCCGCCAGCGGAGAACAGGTCCACCGCCGTGTGGTCGGTCCACAGGCTGAACCAGCTTTGCCCGATCCCATTGACCCCACCGTTGACATAAGCCAAGGCATTCATTTGCGGCGCGCGCCCTGGGTCGGCGACGTCCTGCAACACCAGGTCGCCCCGGGTGGAGAGACTGAAGGTTGCGTCGCCCGGCAGCAGGCTCAAACCACCCGCCGCGGCGGCGGAGGTGGAACGCAACGGATCGTAGGCCCGCACTTCGCTGGGGCTCTGGTCTCTGAGCTGGTTACCGTAACGCAAGGTCAGGCTGCCAAGGGCGCCACCGGTCAACTGCACATGCCCACGCAGGTTCACCAGTGCGCCGTTGAGGTGGCCGGTGAAGGTCTGGCTGGCTGGGTTGATGGCGCCGCCGACCCGCAGGTTCAAATCGCCGCCACCGGTCAGCTGTACGCTGCCGTCGGCCGCGACCCGGCCAGTGCTGCCGACTGCGAGTACCACGCCCTGGCTGCGGGGGCTGACGTTTTGAGGGGTTGACGACACTGGGCGGATAAGCCCTGCATCGCCGCCTACATCAACATTGAGGTTGCCGCCGCCCAGGGTGCCAAAGCCGGTGAAGCCGACCATCTGGTCGGCACCCAGGCTTGAGACATAGGAGCCAAAGTTGATCCACCAGGCAGTGGCTTGCGCGTTACCATCGCCCTGGCGCCACAACCAATTGCCGACGTTGGCCGAATCCTGACCCAAATCGACAGCTACCGGGCGCCCGGCGCCAATCAGTGACGGGCTGGTGACATTGCCCGTCAGGTCGCCACCCACTTTCAGCAGTAAATTGCCCCCCGTATCCGGGTACCAGGCACGATACAGGCTGCCCGGTTCGCCATTGACCAGTTGCTCATTGTTGCCCTGGGCATTGCCCAGCACCTTGTTATTGCTGCCCAAGGCGCGTTTGAGGTTGTACGGGTCATTGGCCGAGGTGGCGCTGGATGAACTGCCAGCGGTGTAGACACCGAACAGCGACTCCATACTCAGGTTTCCGGCCGCCAGTAATTCCAGGTCCGCCGCCCCCGTGCGTATCACACTGAAACGGGTACTGCCCCCGGCCAGATAGCTTGTGCCGCCCCCCTGCGTAACGCAAAACATCGGGTATTCATCACACATGCCGGGGTACGCTTCGTTATCGAAGTCAATCGGTTGTCCCGCCATGCCGCTGTCGCCAAGCCATTCGATGGCGCCCTCCTCGCTCCATACAATTGTGGCGCCCGCGCCGGGCACTCCAAACATCCCATAGTGACTGTCGGCGAGGCGCAGATTACCGCTCACCGGGAGCGGCTGCAGCAGGCGACTATCCGCCGCTTGCGTATCAGCACCGGCCACCAGGCGCAGCGACCACGACTGCGAACCTTCCTCCAGCATCGGCGCAATCGCCCAGTTCTTGCCCTGGCGACCGGCGTCGGCAACCCGCAGTTGCACCGACTCCACGCCACCCGGCAACTTGACGTTGGTACCCGACGGCAACAAGGCTCCCCGGGGCAGCACTGTGCTGACGGCCAGCGTGACGTTGCTGACCAAAGGAACCCCTTTGGGCCAGATCAGCCCGTCGATATTGGCCGAAATGCTCAGCAAGGTGCCAGCATCCAGCTTGCTGCCGATGGCGAGGGTTTCACTCTGGCTCAACAGAGTGCCCGCCGCGAACAGCACATTGCCCGACGCATCCCGCACGGCGGCCGCCAATACCGTACCGGCCGGCAGCACCAGCGGTTGGCTGAGCGTTGCCGCGACCGGAAACCGGGTGCCCGCCTGCATAAACAGCGCCTGGGTCAGCACATCAAAATTAAGCGCCGCACCGGCTGGAAACACAGTGCCCGCTTCCAGCGTCACGCCACTGCCCGGCACCACCACCGTGCCGCCGGTGTAGTCGATACCGGCGCGCAGTACCCAGCCATTGTCATCGTCCGTCTCGAGCGGCGCCGCGAAGCCGTCGTTGATGCTGCCGTAGATATTCAGGTCGCCACCGGCACGCAGGGTCAGGCTACCGGCTTCGGTCAAGGCGGTGGATTTAAGGCTGGCGTAGCGATAGCCGGACAGGTCCAGATCGCCCTGCACCACCAGGTCGCCGTCCGCGGTTTTGCTGATGATCTCTACCCCAGGGCGCAGATGGAACGTATCGCCGTAGGTGGCGTTGTTCAGGCCGGCCAGCTTGTTTTGCACCAGGTTGTTATTCGCGCGGGCGGCGTTGATGAACGCCGTGTTAGCAGGATCGACAACCTTCTTGAGGTAGTCCTGATCAATCACCTGGTAGGGACGCCCATTCGGCGTTTCATCGGTTTTGGTCGGGGCGTCGTCATAGGTGATCATGCCGTTGAGGGCGATCGACCGCGCGCCCTGGATCGTCAACTGCCCACTGGCGTCAATGGCGATGTCATTGCCACCCAGGCGCGGCGCGTTGAGTTCCAGGGTGCCACGCGGGCGCCCGTCGCTGGTCGCAGCGTCGGTGCCATGGCGCAGGTCGATGTGCACGCCATCGGCCAGGGTCAACTGGCCCTGGCCCGAGCTGAGGACTACGGTGGCGCGGTTCGGTGAGTCGATGATCTTGCCGTAGCTGTCCACGCGCAGTTGCGTGCCATGGGCATTGAGCACGGCGCTGCCGTCCAGGGTCAGGCCATTCTTGGCGGCCAGGTTGATGCTGCCGATGCGCTCGCCGCTGGCGTCCACCAGGCCGGTCACGCGCAGGCTGCCGTTGTCGATCGAGACGTTGATGCTGTTGGCCTTGACGCCACTGCCGATGGTCAAGTCGCCCTGCTTGAGCTGGAAGCTGCGCGCGCCGAACACCTGACCCTGGTTGAGGCGCTGGTTCAGCGCGGCAAATTGGTCGTTGAGGGTGCCGCTGCCACCCAGGTGCTGGGCCTGGATCTCCACCGCACCGGCCAGGTACGGCACCAGGGTGCCGCCAGCATCGTAGTAACCGCTGCTGCCGGCAACGATCTTGCCCGCCAGGTCGACTGTCCCCGCCGCGCTGTCCACCGCCACTGCGCGCAACCGGCCGGCCTGGTTGAATTGCGCCGACAGGTCGATGGTCGAGCCAGCCGCCTGTTGCACATTGCCCGCGCGGCTCTCCAGCAACACCTCGCCACCCGCGCTGTACTTGGTCAGGTCGTTGAAGGCAAGGGCCCGACCGGCCACATCAATCGAGGCGGCATCGGTCAGCACCACGTCGCCACGGGCGCCCAGGGTGACTTTACCGCTGGGCAGCACCACCGCGCTGGCCAGGCGAATGCTGTCGCCCTGCAACGACAACTCGGCGCCGATACCGTCGACCTTGCCCACCGCGCCGGCCGATGCGCTCACATCGATGGCGCCACCGGCCGTGATTTTATTCACCGAACCGGCTTCACCGGTCATCAGCGGCGTGAGGATATTCAGGTTGCCGCCGCTGTAGGCAAAGCCCTTTATCGCGTCGTAGGCGCCCTGGCTCTGGTACACCGACAGGCTGCCTTTGTGGTTGGCGGTGATGCGCTCGCTGGCATTCAGGTTGACGTTGGCAAAACCCAGCGCCAGGCGGTCAAAGGTCTTGGTGGTGCTCGGTTGGGCAAAGTCGCCGTAGCCGAACTCGATACGCTCGGCGTTGATGTCCAGGCGCCCGCTGCCGGTGCCGGCACCGCCGGTCACTGCTGCCACAGGCGGCGCCACGGCGCCCTGCCAGATCAGGTTGGCGGTGTGGATAGTCGCCACGTCATTCGCGCCGCCGGCGCCGTAGATCGCCGGGGTGGACAGCATCAAGTTGCTCAGCAACGACTTGCCGGTCACCGCGTCATAGGTGTCCAGGGTGCTTGTGCCGTAGAAGTTGAAGCTGTCGCGCGCCGACAGTTGCAGGGTCTCCAGGGCCGGCGCGCCGAATTGGGTATCACCGCGCAGCAGGCGCTCCAGCAGTTGCTGGCTGAGGGTCATCCCCACCGGCAGGCGATTGTTGGCGGCGGCATCGGCCAGGGCTTCGGGGCTGCCGACGTTGATGCTGGACACCCCCAGATTCAGGTGGCGGGTGCCATAACGCACCGCATCGCCCATCTGCAGTGTGCTGTCGGTCAAGGCGACGATGCTGCCTTCGGAATACAGGGCCGTTTGCCCACTGCAGGGTGCGCTGTTGCACGCGCCCAGCTGGATGCCCCCACTCACATTACCGCCCGTTGACGGTGCGGCGACAACGTTGAGCAAACCGTTGGACACCGCCAGCACATTGGTCAGGTTGTAGATAAACCCGTCACGTGCGTCGTAGCTGGCCTTGCCCTGGCCGATGGTGTTGATCGAGGCGCCTTGTTCGACCGCTATGTTGCCCGTAGAGGTCAGCAGCATGACCTCCGGTGCCGCCAGGTTCGCACCCTCGCGCAGGACGATGGAACTGGTGATACTGCTGGGGAGGTTGATGTAGTTGCCACCCTGGCCGTAAATGACATAGGTCATTCCACCGATCAGCAGGCGGGCGGCGCCCATTGCATTGAGGCTGTCGGCATCCAGCGTAATGCCTCTGAAACCGCCGGTAGCCGCTTTGCCTGGCGCGACAATTTCGATATCGCGCCCTAACACGCCCCTTTCTGCGTTAATCAGCGATACGGTACCGCCGTAACCGCCGTCAGCCGCCTCGAAGCGACCGATGCCCTGGAACGAAAAGGCATCCGCACCCGCGCCCGGCCGCAAGGCCAGTTGCAAGGTCTTGGCATCCACTGGCAGCAGAGCGCGGGGCACACCCAGCCTCGCGGCATCGGCTAGGGCGAATTGCGCGTAACCGGTTTCGTTGTATTGGGAGTAGCGGCGCAATGTATCCGCCGACGTGAGGATCACCTGGCTGGCTGTACTGTTGCTGATGCCGGTATTGGCGATGGACAAGCGCCCGGCCGTGGCCCATGAGCCATTGCGCAACGCCTGGGTCACACCGTCGGCGCCAAGCCCGGCCAGGCCATTGATTTCAACCCGGAAAGCGCCTGGCATCAGCGCATAGGTCGACGGCATCAGGGTGTAAGTGCCGGCAGCCAAGCCCGGCACGCCGGCGCCAATGGTGATCTGCTGGCCGATCAGCGGGTCGACCGCGCCGCCTTCCGGCGCCACGGGGGCATAACCCGGCTGCACGCCCGGCACAATCGCATAGATCGGGTTGGTGCCCAGGCCAGGCAGCACAAACCCTCCATTCGCCCCGAACTGTACCAACGGGTTGTAACGCGCATCCGTAGAGCCCCCGCGCCCGGAAATAAACCCCGCACCGAGCAGTTCGCCACCGCCGGACAGATCCACCGTCGCCTCAGGCAGCACCGCCACCGACTGGCCACCCAGAACCACCCCAACGTTCAGGCTGCCAGCCGTGTTGCCACCACCCTGGCCGATGAACGTCACCGTCTTGCCGTTGTACTTGTAGACTTGGCCATCCACCGTGCCGCCGTAAGGCAATACCAGCCCCTTGCCACTCACCGAGGTGATGCTGCCCGGCAGCAATTCGACCTTGTCGGAGTTCAGAATGCCCACTTCGATAAGCCCCAGTGGTGCACGCACCACACCCCCTTGCTTGATCGTCGGGCCGCCCAACTGCAAGCGGCCAAAGGCTGAGTAAGGGACTGCCGCCGTGGTGCCACCCACGCGTTCGATCGTCAGGGTACGTGTAGGGTCATAGTCAGCGGCCAAATAACCTGCGACGACCCGCGCGCCCACTTCAGTCGCCGGGTACAGCTGCGCTGCGCGCAGGGTCATATCGCCGCCGGTCATCAATTGCGTGCTGATGCCCTGGGCAATCACATCCGCGCCAGCACCGGCCAGGAAGCGCAGGTCACCCTGGCTGGTCAATTGCACATCATCGAACCCACGCCGTTCAAGGCTGGCCTGGCTGTTGTCGGGCTGCAACAGATAGCTCTTGTTGCCAAACAGCACATTGCCACGCACCTCGATCAGGTTGGCGTTGGCGTTGAACTGCGCCGTGGTGGCCAGCGCGGAGGAACTGGGCAGCACCGGCACCGCACGGGTGTAGGCTTCCTTGCCGGATTCTGCCGGCGCAAGGATGCCGGCCAGCAACAGGTAAGGCGCCGACAGGTTGACCCGCGAGGTGGCCGCCGCGTTTTCACTGAGGTTATAGCTGCCGCCGTACAAGCGCAGGCTCTGCCCCATGCCCAACGACACGTCACCGTCAAAACTCAGCAAGCCGTTGCTGAGCAGCGCCAGGTTGTCAAAGCCGCCGGCACTGATCTGGTCCACGCCGAGGCGGCCATGGCCGTACTCCAGGCTGGCGGTGGGGCTGGATTGATGGGTCTGGCTGAGTACCAGTTCTCGCACCTTGAGCACACTGTCGTTGACACCGGCCTTGAGGTAATACGGGCTTTCCAGGGCCACGGCCAGGCTGCCGCCCGCCGCACCTGCGCCACCCGCACGGGCAATGAAGCTGCCGTCCAGGTACAGGCCGTTGTTCGAGGCAAAGCTGATGCTGCCACCGTTGCTAGCAACCGGCACGCGGCCCTGGCCGGGCACATCGAGCAACGCCTGGGCGCCGGACGCGTCCAGGCGGGCGCCGTCGCGCACCACCACAAACAGGTCGCTGGCCTTGGCGATACCGGTGGCCAGGTTGATGTCGCCACCAATGCTGATCGTGCCGCCATTGCGCACCTGGCCGTAGACATTGCCACGGTTGCTCACCGCCGTGACCGCACGCGACGCCACATCGATCAGCGCGTTTTCACCCACCCAGATCGAACGGCTATGGCCAGCGGCGTTGGCCGCTTCCGAACCCGTCGCCGTCAGGCCACCGAGGCTGACGCTGCCGCCCCAGGCGTTGAGGCTGCCGTTCATGGTCAATTGGCCGACGCTGCGCAGGTTGATGGCCTGGCCGGGGTCGACACTGATCACCGCGCCCTGCCCCACACTCAAGGCCGTGGTGGCCAGTTCAGCCGCCGTGGAATTCAGATTGCCGGCGGTCAGGGTCAGGCTGGCCCCACGGCGCTGGGTCAGCACACCTTTGCTCGCGTCTTCCTGGTACAGCGCCGGCGTCCAGCGCTCAAGGGCGGTGGTCGGATCGCTGCCCGTGGGGGCCGCCGATGTCTGTTCGCCCACGCGATACACCGGCGCGGTCACATCGACCTGGGTGCCGTCCGTGACCAGCAGCCCTTCATTACCGGTGATGTCATAGGCCGAGAAGCCTTTGTTGAAGAAGTCACCGGCCAGTTGCACGGTACCTGCATCCGGCGCCGTGGCGCTGGCGCCGATCTGCACCTTGCGCGCCTGCAACGCCAGGGTGCCGCCACCGCTGACGCCATAACCGCGAATCTCGCCGTCCAAGCCCAGGGTGCTCAGCGACGCCAAGGTCACATCGCCGCCCTTGCCGCCGTTGAGCTTGCCATCCAGGCCGAGGGTGCCGCCGGAGGATGTGTCCACCACGCTGCCAGCCACCAGGTTCACATTGCCCGTGCTGCGCAACGACACTTTGCCGCCGTTCACAAAGGCCACACCGCTGTTGTCGGTCGGGGCCAGCAGCAGGTTGCTCCAACGCCCGCTGGTGTCCAGCGTGACCCCGGCGGCGACGTTTACCGTGCCGCCGCCGTTGAAGATCGTGTCACCCACGGCACCGGCTTTAAGCGGGTCGACCTGGCTGAGGATATTGCCCGCATTGATACTGCCGCCGTGGGCCGTGAGGTTGGCGTTGATCGCAACGCCACGCCCGAACAGGGTGATATCGCCGCCATCGCCCACCTTGAGCGCACCGTTGACGGTAACCTGCTGCTTGCCAGCGACCTTGATCGCGCCCAGTTGGTAGCCATTGAGCTGGTCGCTGTCGAGCACCATCTTGCCCTGGCGGTCCGCCGGCAGTGCGGTGGTGAGGTCCAGGCCATCGGCGATTTTCTGCGTGCTGCCTTCGATCAACACCTCGTCCGCGTTCGCGCCCAAGGCATAACGCAGCGTGCCGGTGGTCTTGTTGTACACCGGTGTGTAGCCGCCAATGATCAACTGCGCGCGCTGGGCCATGGCCTTCTGCGACTGCTGGTAACCGTCGAGGTTGATATTCGGCGCCTGGGTCTGGCGGTCGCCCTGGAACACGTCGCTGATTACCTGCCCTTCGAGCACCGCGCTGGTGGTACCGATCACCAGCTTGCCGGCATCGCGGCCCACCGTGTAACCGCTCTCGTAACGGCGCTGCTTGGCGATCATCGGGTTGTAGTAGTACTCGGTCTGGCCCCAGCGCACGCTGGTGTCTTCATAGCCTTTGTAGATCCCGGAATAGAGGATGTCGCCAGGCGCGTTGGACAGCTCGTACAGCCGCCCATCCGGGCCCTTGAGCCAGGTCTGCTGGATATAACCGGCCTGCACATCCACGGTGCCGCCCGACAGGTTGATCTGCGCGCCGGTCTGGGTCACCACGTCCTTGCCGGTAAAAGTCACGGTGCCGCCCTGGGCCATCCACTCGCCCACCGAGTGGCCCTGGGTGCCGAGGTAGCCGCCGACTTCGAGCAAACCGCCGGCGGTGTACCAGCGGTCCGTGGCGTAGCCGTTGGTGCCAGCGGGCACGAACACCAGATCACGCAGGTCGACCCACACATCGTTGTTGATCAACTGCCCATCGTCACGGTTGACCGGCGCATCGCGCTGCTCATTGCCCTGCACGTTGATCTTGATGTTATTGGATTCCATCGACACCTTGACGCCGACGGCGCCCGACACGTCGATCATCGCGCCGTCGCGCACCAGGCTGCGCCCGGCCGCGCTGACCGCCACCTGGCCGCCCGTGGCGAGGGTGATCGAGCCTTTCTGGAAGTCCACGGTGCCGCCGCTGACGATTTCGATGCGTGATTGGTCGGTGCGGTCGGCCACGGCGCTGAGGTTGTTGAACTGGCCGGTGATCAGGTTGGCGGGCGTGCCGTCGAGCTTGATCAGGCCGTTGTCTTTCTGGCCGTTGAGCGCGGTGCTGCCGCTGCTGTCGAGCAGGATCGCGGTGGTGCTGCCCTCGCCCAGGGTCACGCTGCCGGTGGTGTCGGTGGAGGCGTTGAGCAAGTGGATGGTGCCACGGGTGTCCACCGAGGTGCTGGCCAGGGCCACGCCGTTTTGCTGCACCTGGTGCCCGGTCAGGGTGATGTCACCGGTGGCGGCCATGATCAGGCCCGTGTTGCTGACTTTGCCTGCGGTGCTGCCGGCCTTGAGGCTGGTGGCCACTTCATTGCCGCGCGTGGTAGAGCGGTCATTGCCGGTGGTGCCGACGCCCTTGCGGATGTAAAAGCTGTCGCCGGCAGCCAAGGTGGTCTGGCCTTTGGCGGTGTTGATGGTGCCGGCGTTTTCCACTTCCGAGCCCAACAGCAAGGCATAGCCGCCGGCGTCGGTGGAGGTGGCTGGGTTGTGGGTCTGGATCAATGCGCCGCGCTGCACCTCGACCTTGCCCGCCGCATCGGTGAAGGTCGGCTGGGTGCCGGTGGCGTCCACGTAAATGCCGCGCTGGGTGAACTGCTCGTCGGTGATGTTCGCCGCCGCTGCCACCAGGTTACGCACGTTGACCTGGCTGGTGCCGCTGAACACCACGCCGTTGCGGTTCATGATCATCACCGTCCCGGCGCCGTTGATCTGGCCCTGGATCTCGCTGGGGCGTGCATCAGGGTCGTTGACGCGGTTAAGCACGGCCCAGCTCGACTGCTGCTGGAAATCCACGCTGGTGTTGCGCCCGACGTTGAAGGTCTCCCAATTGAGGATCGCCTTGTCGGCGGTTTGCTCGATGGTCACCGTGGTCTTGCCGCCAGCCTGGGTCTGTACCGGGCCCTTGGCATTGGTCCAGCCCTGGGTCAGGCTGTTATCGACCTGCAGGCCGCCCTTGCCGAGGCCATCGGGAATGGTCGAGACCTGGCCGAACGCGGCCTGGCGCCCAGCGGCCTGCGCCGCCTGCTGCGCGGCAATCGCCGCCACGCTGGTATTCAAGGTGCTGATGGAACGCGCCAACTGCTGGTTGACCTTCGCCTGCTGGTTCAACGTCGGAATCCCCGGCACCTGCCCGGCACTGATCCGCGCCGCCGTCGCCGCCTGGGTCGCGCCTTTGTCGGCAAACCAGCTGGAACTGAACGCCGTGGCCGCGTGGGCGTTGCCCGCCACCATCAACAACGCAATGGCCTGGGCCAAAGGCTTGAGACGCAGGACGGGCTCTTGGGCTTTCAGGTTAACCGGTGATTTGCAGCGGACCATCGGGAATCTTCCTTGTTTGTTATTCGCCAGAGGCAAGACAAGCTCACGTATGAGGGTTAGGCGGTTGGCGAGGGGCGGGACCGAACTTCTGTCACGCAAAGTTCATAGAGGGCTGGTAGCAACGGGCACAAACGCAAAAATCAGCAACGGCACAAGCCGTTGCTGATCAGGTGTTGCAGGTCGGTGAAAGCGTGGGTTACAGCGGACGACCGATACCGTTGCAGACGTTGGTGTTGCCGATGCTCAGGGCGTTGCTGGCGGTCAGGAAGCTGCCGCGAATCGCGACTTTCCAAGCCGTTGGCAGCGGCACGAAAGCGTTGGCGGTGATGGCTGCATCGTTGTTGTTAGACGCCCCGTAGTGCTTGGCGAAGAAGTCACGCACTTGGGTGGTCTGGGTGGCATCGGCGTAGCACTGGCCGAAGATCACGTTGGTGAAGCCCAGGATCGGATAGCCCGAGGTTGGGTAAGGTTGCACACCGGCGGTGTTGTCGGGACCGAATACTGGAACCCAGGCGTCCGGGTTGCCACGCTCGGTGGTGGCAGGTACCGGTACGGCGCCGATGGCAGCGGAAACGTTAGCCGCAGCTGGCGAAACACCGGCGGTGTTAGTGGCGACCACCTTGCCCACGCGGGCAACCTTGGTAGCGTCGTCCAGACCGGCGAGGGTTGGGGCGGCGAAGTCAGGGCTCATGTAGGTAACGCCGCCGGCGGTGGAGGACAGGGACGTCATCACACCTTGGCTGCCAGTGGCGGCAACAGCGCCGACCAGTGGGGTCAGGCCGAGGCTGTAGCTGTTGGCGAAAATAGGCGTAACGGCAAAGGTGCCAGCTTCGGTGGTGCACTTGGCGTTAAGGAAACGCGTGAACAACTCAGTGGTACCGCTGCTTTCGCTGCGATACACGATGGTGATCGGACCGGTACGACCAGCGCCCGAAATATCTTTCCAGTCGTTGATACGACCCGAGAACACACCGCACAGCTCGTTGACGCTCAGGTCAACCGCTGCGGCGCCGCTTTTGTTGAAAGGAATCGCAACCGAAGTCCCCACCGATGGCACTTGAATCAACTTGCCCCAGGTTGGTTGCTTGTTAGTCACATAGGTGGACAGCTCGGTAGCCGACAATTTGGAGTCGCTACCGGCCCAGTGCACGTTCTTGTTCGTCACGCCAGCCACGAACTTGGTGTAGTCGTTGTTCAGGAAGGCTGCCTTGCCGTTGCCGCTGCCCACGCCGATGTAGCCGGCAAAGCCAGTGGTGAGTACGCCGGAGGTCTGATACAGCGCTTGTGGCAGGGTTGCGCCGCCGCCGTTGATGTCAGCCATTGCAGCCTGGGCCGAGCACAGTGCAGCGAGGGTCATGGATACCGCGAGAACGTTGCGCTTAAACATGAAGAAGCTCCTTTCGTCGTGTTTGTACGTTTGGGGTAGATGGCGCTTGCATGACGTCATGGCTTCGGTCCCAAGCCGGCTTGCGGGGGTGGCGAGGGGTGAGGCCATGGGTAGGGAATTTGGCAGTTTCCGATGACAGCAAAAGGAAAAAACCTCGGGAGGAAGGCGTTGATTTTCAAAAAGATTCTCGGGTGTTTTGGTCATGCAAATGAGCGGTTTCGGGGCAGATGACAGCGGGATTTCAGCAGGGTTTTGCGGCGTTGGGCTGGAGGCAGCGCGGGCCGTGTGGCGGGGGTTGGAACATGACGGGATGAGGAACCCGAGGTTGCAGGACTGCACTGAACACAACACAAAACCAATGTGGGAGGGGGTTGCCCCCGATTGCTGTGTATCAGTCACAACATCCTTGACTGACCCACTGCTATCGGGAGCAAGCCCCCTCCCACATTAGCCTTGTGGTGTGTTCAGGTGACGAGTTGGTTGATCTCGATAATCGGTAGCAGCACCGCCATCACAATCACCAGCACCACGGCGCCCATCACCACGATCATCAGCGGCTCCAGCAACGCGGTCATACCCATGGCGCGCCGTTCGATATCCCGCGACAAGGTCTGCGCCGCGCGCTCCAGCATTGGCGGGAGCGAACCGGTTTTTTCACCGCTGGCTATCAGGTGGATCAACACCGGCGGAAAGACCTTTTCCACCGCCAGCGCCGGGGCCAGGTTGACGCCTTCGCGCACTTTGGCGGTGGCGTCGTTGACGCACTGGCTCAGGCGCTCGTTGGACAGGGTTTGCCGCGCCGCTTCCAGGGCGCGCAGCAACGGCACACCGGCGCCGCCGAGGATCGCCAGGGTCGAGGCAAACCGCGCCGTGTTCAAGCCCAGCACAAACCGCCCGATCAGTGGCAGGCGCAGCACGCGGCTGTGCCAGTTAAGGCGCGCCACCGGGTTGCGCAGGTACAGGCGCCAGCCCCAGAAACTGCCGAGCATGCCGACAAAACACAGCCAGCCCCAGGCGCGAATAAAATCGCTGGCATTGAGCATCGCCAGGGTCAGCCCCGGCAGGTCCTGGCGTGCCTGGGAGAACGCGCTGACCACCTGGGGCACCACATAGCTGAGCAGGAAAATCACAATGCCTATGGACACCAGCCCCACCACGCCCGGGTAGATAAACGCGGTGAGGATCTTGCCGCGCAGGTTGTTGCGCTCCTCGATGTAGTCGGCCAGGCGCTCCATCACCTGAGCCAGGTCACCGGACTCCTCCCCCGCCGCAATCAACGCGCGATAGATCGACGGAAAATCCCTGGGCCGTGCGGCCAAGGCATCGGCCAGGCGCATGCCGCCACGCACATCGGCGCGTACCGCGGCCAGGGTCTGGGCGATGTGTTTTTTCTCGGCTTGCTCCACCGTGGCGCTCAGTGCCGCCTCCAATGGCAGGCTGGCCCCCAGCAAACTCGCCAGTTGCCGGGTGGCCCAGGCCAGGTCGTTGTCCGACAGCTTGGCGCTGAACAGGCTGCTGCCGGCTGCGCTTGGCTGCCCGCCTTCGACCTGCACCAGCAACGCGGTCAGGCCCCGGCTGCGCAGCATGGCAAATGCGCCGCTCTGGCTGTCAGCCTCCACGTGCCCGGCCTCGACCTTGCCGCTGGCATCGGCGGCTTCATAGCGATAGCGATTCATCAGGCGTCCCGTGTCACGCGCAGGATTTCTTCGGGTGCGGTGGCGCCGCTGCGCACCCAGCGCTCGCCGTCTTCACGCATGCTGAACATGCCGGCACGCCGTGCGGCCAGGCGTAGATCCTGCTCGCCGGCGCCGTTGTGGATCAGGCTGCGCACGTCATCGTCGACGCAAAACAACTCATGGATCCCGGTACGCCCGCTGTAGCCGATCTGGTTGCACTGCGCGCAGCCCACCGGGCGCCAGGTGCCGGGCGCGGCCGGGTCTTCCTGCTTGCAGTGCGGGCACAGACGGCGCACCAGGCGCTGGGCCAACACGCCCAACAGCGACGACGCCAGCAGGAAGGGTTCCACGCCCATGTCGATCAAGCGGTTGACCGCCGACACCGCGTCGTTGGTGTGCAAGGTGGCGAGTACCAGATGCCCGGTGAGCGAGGCCTGCACGGCGATCTGTGCGGTTTCCAGGTCGCGGATTTCGCCGATCATGATGATGTCCGGGTCCTGGCGCAGGATCGCGCGCAGGGCCAGGCCGAAGGTCATGTCGATCTTGGCGTTGACCTGGATCTGGCTGATGCCCGGCAAGTCGTACTCCACCGGGTCTTCGACGGTGAGGATATTGCTGGTACTCGCATCCAGCCGCGCCAGGGCGGCGTACAGGCTGGTGGTCTTGCCGCTGCCCGTGGGCCCGGTGACCAGCACGATGCCGTGGGGCTGGCGGATCAGCGTATCCAAGCGTGCCAGCAACTGCGGCTCCATGCCCAGGGTTTCCAGCTGCAAACGCCCGGCCTGTTTGTCCAGCAAGCGCATCACCACGCGCTCGCCATGCCCGGTGGGCACCGTGGACACGCGGATATCAATCGGCCGCCCGGCCACGCGCAGGGCGATGCGACCGTCCTGGGGCAGGCGTTTTTCGGCGATATCCAGCTGGGCCATGATCTTGATGCGCGACACCAGCGCACCATGCAATGCCTTGCGCGGCGAGACCACGTCACGCAGGGTGCCGTCGACGCGGTAGCGCACTACGGAGTGGGTTTCGTAGGGCTCGATGTGAATATCACTGGCCTCGTCGCGGGCGGCCTGGGTGAGCAAGGCGTTGATCATGCGGATCACCGGGGCGCCGTCCTGGGTGTCGAGCAGGTCGGTGATTTCGGGCATGTCTTGCATCAGGCGGTCGAGGTCGACTTCGTTTTCGGCCGCGCCCACCACGGCGGCGGCGCTGCCGGTATCGGCGTAGGCGCTGGTGAGCAGGCCGTCGAGTTCGTCGTCGCGTACGTGTTCCAGCTGGGTTTGCCCGAACTGGCGGTGGACTTCGCTGATGGACCAGCCGGGGGTGGAGGGGCATACCGTTAGCAGCAGGCCTTCTGCGCTGGGGCGCAGGAGGATGCGTTGGGATTTGGACCAGGCGTAGGGTAGGAGGCTCATTGGGTTGGGCCTTTTTGGCTGTGTACATATCCGGTTTTTTTGTAATGGCCACTATGGGTTTCGCCCTTACGGCGGGTCACTTTTGGAAAGAGCCCAAAAGTAACCAAAAGGCTCTTGCCCCACCACTCGGCACCTCGCCCAGGCTCGGTGTGCCCGTACTCCGGCATTGCTCCGCGGGCCGCCGCGACGGCCCGTCCCTGGCCCGTCGCGGCTAAACCGGCGTCCTGCCGGTTTACCCGCTCCTCAATACCTGCGTACGGCCAGCGTGGTTTTACGGGGCGCTTAAGATCAAAATCAAAAGCAAAGCAGATCAAAAGCCGGTCGCGGTGCATCTGACATGTGGAGATCAAATGTGGGAGGGGGCTTGCCCCCGATGAGGGGGTGTCAGTTGATAAATATTTGGCTGACCCACTGCAATCGGGGGCAAGCCCCCTCCCACATTTCAGACTGAGTACGACTTGAAAAACCGGTCGACTATAAGGCCGCCGCGCTGTGGCCTTTGATCTGCGAGCGCCCCGTAAACCACGCTGGCCGCACGCTGGCTTGAATCCGTGGGTAACCCGGCAGGACGCCGGGTTAGCCGCGCTGGGCCAGGGATGGCCCATCGCGGCGGCCCACGGATTCAAGCCTGCGTGCGGGCACACCGAGCCTGGGCGAGGTGCCGAGTGGTGGGGCGAGGACCTTTTGGTTACTTTTGGGTCCTTCCAAAAGTGACCCGCTGTAAGAGCGGAACCATAAGTGGCCGCTACCGCAGCAATGGATATGTACACCATCAAGGCCGCGCCCCCGAAGAAACCGGCACCGCCCGAATCACCGCCCGAGGCCCCAAAGCCCCCGGTATCGCCTTCTCCACCGCCGGCAACTGCGGCGCCTGCACATCCGGCATCGCCCAACTATGCTCCGGCTGCAACCCACCCTGCGCCCGGCGCATAAACTCATAGCGGTTCAGCGTAATACTGCGCCCCGCCCCACTGTCGCGAATAATGTAAGGCCGCAAAAACACCATCAAGTTGGTCTTGGTCACACTGCGCTTCTCATTGCGAAACAACGCCCCCAAGCCCGGAATATCCGACAGCCACGGCACCGCATCATTGCTCTGGCTATAGCCATCCTGCAGCAGGCCGCCGAGCACCATGATCTGCCCGTCATCCAACAAAATACTGGTATCGATCGCGCGCTTGTTGGTCACCGTGCCCGCCTCCACCGAGGCCCGTGTGTCGACGCTGCTGACCTCCTGGTAGATATCCAGCTTCACCGTGCCGCCCTCGGAAATCTGCGGGCGCACGTTCAGCTTCAAGCCCACCTCTTCACGCTGCACGGTCTGGAACGGGTTGTTGCTGGTGCCCCCGCCGCCGGTCACATAGCTGCCGGTGACAAACGGGATGGTCTGCCCGACAAAAATGCTCGCCGCTTCGTTGTCCAGGGTCAGTAGGTTCGGGGTGGACAGCACATTGGTGCCGCCCTTGCTCTTCAGCGCGCGGGCCAACACCTTGAGGTCGAGGACCTTGCCGATCCCGGGGATGTCCACGGTACCGTTGACCAGGCCGATGTTCAGGCCCTTGGGCAACACATCGATGCTGGTCGGGCTGGTGGGCGTGCCATTGATACCACTGCCGCCCAGGTTCACGCCGCCGAAACCACCCTTGCCCGCCAGGTTGCCGGCCTGCCACTGCACGCCGAACTCGGTGGCGTCGTCTTCACCGACTTCCACGATCAGGCTCTCGATCACCACCTGGGCGCGGCGCTGGTCGAGCATGTCGATGACTTCGCGCAGGTTGCGGTACAGCGGGTCTGGTGCGGAGATCAGCAAGGTGTTGGTGGTCGCATCTGCCTGGATGGTCACACCGCCGGCGCTGAACGCGGTGTCCTGGTCGCTGGCGGCACTGCCGGAACCGGTGCTGTAACCGCTGGTTTGCCCATAGACCGGTTGCACGCCACTGCCACTGCCGGTGGGCGTGCCGCTGCTGTTTTGCGCGTTATTCGTACCCTGGCTGTTCTGGCTGTTGCCGCCCATGGCACTGAGCTTGCCGCGCGCATCGTCGCTCACGCCCGAATCGCTCTCGCCGGTCAGCAGCCCGCGCAGCGACTGGGCCAACTTGCCCGCCTGGGCGTTGCGCAGGTACACCACGTGCATGTTGCTCGGGTTGCTCTGGGCGTTGTCGAGCTTGTAGATCAGGTTGCGCGCCAGCTCGGTACGCTCGGGGCTGCCGGAGCGGATGATGATCGAATTGGAGCGCGGGTCGCCGACCACGTTGATCTTCTGGGTCTGGTCGGCGCCCTGGGTTTCCAGCAGTTCGCCGACCATGGCGGCGATGTCCACGGCGATGCCGTTCTGCACTTTCACCACGTCGGTGTCGATGGCGCTCGGGGTGTCGATGCCATTGATGATCTGCGCCACGCGCGCGAGGTTTTCCGCGTAGTCGGTGATCACAATGCTGTTGTTGCCGGGGTAGGCGTTGATCGGGTTGTTCGGCGACACAATGGGACGCAGCACCGGGATCAGGTTCACCGCGTTTTCATATTGCAGGCGAAAGGTGCGGGTCTGCATGCCACTGCTGCCGGCGCTGTACATCGGGCCGCCGAGCAACTTGGCATCGGCCTCCGGCACCACCTGGGCCACGCCGCCCACGTCCACCACGCTGAAACCCTGCATGCGCAGCGCCGCCAGCAGCATGTCGTAGGCCTGGTGCGCGGGCACCTGGCCTTCGCTGACCAGGGTGAGGTTGCCCTTCACGCGTGGGTCCACCAAAAATTGCTGGCCGGTGGCGCGGGACAATGCGCGCACTACCGCCTGGATATCCGCCTCGACAAAATTCAGCTGCACCGGCTGCTCGCCCAGCGGGTTGCGCGCCTTGACGGCCGCCGGTGCGTGGCCACGGGCGCTGTTGGTTACCGGGTGTTGTACGGCGGGCCTGGGCAGCGGTTCACGCTGGCGATCCAGCACGCTATCACCGCTGCGGCGGGTGTCGGCCAGGGGCTGGCCGAGTTCGCTGTCCACCAGCAACGGCTTGGCCGCCTGCTGGCTGCTGCACGCACTCAAGGCCAGCAACAGCAGCGGCGCGACGGTGCGAAACGGGGGGACTGACCACTTCATGAAGCTTCCTTAGCGCCAAGCGCCTGATCCATGCGAACGGTCCCGGACACAGTGCCGGCCGAGTTATCGACGCCATCCGGGGCACGCTGCAAACGCGCTTCGGACACGTCCAAAGAAAAGGAACGGGGACCGCCCAACAACCAGCCGACCACGGCATCGGCCGGAGCATTGTCGAAGGTCAGCCGCCAACCACCCGGTTCCAATGCCTGCAGCTGGTAATGCCCCTGCAAGCCAGCGCTTTCGAGGGCCTGGCGCATCGCGGCTTCGTCAGCCCGCCGAGGCGCGGCGACGTCCTGCAACAACGCCTGCAAGGCGGCGGCCTGGGCACGTAATTTGGGGGTTTCGGCCTGCCAGTAATCGATTTTTTTCAACGCCGGCTGCACCAGCACCAGCCAGATCAACAGGCTCGCCAGCACCAATCCTGCGCCGCTCAACAAGCGTTTTTCGCGCAGGGCCAGGCCGCCCCAGAACACCTGGGACTGGCTGCGCAGACGCTGGAGTTTATTCATCGCCGGCCTCCGGTTTTTCCGCCGCCTGCGCCGGGCCAATGCTCCAGCCACGCTCATCGCGTTCGGCGGCAAACCCTGCCTGGGCCAGCGCGGCCTGCCAGTCGCCGACCGCCGCCGGGTTGCGGCTGTCGGCGAGCAGTGCCAGGTGCAGGCGGCCCTGTTCGAAACTCAGGCTGTCGACGCTGCCGACCATAAACAGCAGGTTGCTGCCCGCCAGTTGCAACAGGCTGGTGAAGCGTTGGCCGGGGTCGGCCGCCGCGCCACTCTGGCGCGCGGCCAACTGTTGGCGAGCCTGCTGCAACGGGTTGAGCACCACCGGCAATTGAGGAAACGCCTGGCGCACCTGCTGGCTCATCAACGCCTTGAGCCGCAGGCCTTCGTCGACCTGGCGCGCGGCGTAGAGGTTGAGGCCGAGGGTCCAGATCGCTACTGCCAGCGCCACGCAACCCAGCGCCCTGCCCCAGCCGCCACTGGCGGCCTGGCTGAAGCGCGCCTGTAAGCCCCAAGCCGGCACCGGCCCGCTCCATCGCTGGGCCGCATCCACCAGCGGCATATCCAGTGCTTGCAACCCCAACGGATGCACCGCGCCTTGTTGCAGGCTGTCGCGCGTCAGCAGATAACCGTCGTGCAACGCCGCAGCGCCCACTGGCAAGGCATGGGGTGCCGGGTACAGGCCGCGCAGTTTGAGATGCGCCTGGGCCAGCACCTGGCCAAGTTGCTCCAGCCCGGCCTTGGACACCCAGCCGACCTGCACGCGCCCATCGCTTTCGCGCGGGCCGTGGGCAACCTGCATCTGGTCCACTGCGCCAAGGATCAGCGCCTGCGCGGCGCAGGCCACGGCGGCGGCGGTTCTGGCGGCGGGTAATGGCGGCAGTTCCAGGCTGGTCAACAGGCTGTCGCGCGGATGCAGAAAGCACTCCACCGCCTGGCGCTGCTTGCCCAACTGCGCCAGGCTGGCGTGGCCCTCATCCACCACCACGCCGCGCTCCAGCCAGGCAAAAGTCACCGGGCTGTCCAGGCTCAGCTCAGCGAGCGGCGGCAAGCCGATGCGCAGGCGTTTCATACCCCCACCCGCGACCAGATCACCCGTGGCGCACGGTCTTCGGGCCGGTGCAGCAGCGCCTCCAGCGTCACCCGACGTTGTTCGCGCCGCGCCTGGCCCTGCAGGCGAAACCACTCGCTGGTGATGCCCACTTGCACGGCGTCCACATTGACCTGCGGCAAGTGCAAGCGGTTGACGAAATCCCCGCGATTGATAAACCAATGCCCGCCATCACGCTCGGCCACCAGCCCATGGGCCTGGGCCAGGCTCAGCTGCGGCACCACCGCGCTGAGCACTTCGGCACTGGCGGTGTTGCCGTTGACCCAGGTAATGCCGGGCAACACGCTGATATACGCCTGCATGCGCCGCAACAGCGCCGGGTCGAGGCCTTCGATGCCGCTCAAGTCGTCGAGGCTGCGCAGCATCGGGTATTTGGCCGGCAGGTCGGTGCGGTCATACGAGGCGATCACCCGCTGGCTGATGCGTCGGCTCACGGCCGGGTCGACCCCGATCAACCGGCACAGGCGCTCAAAGCTCTGCAGTTGCTCGGTGTCCAGCTGCTGACGGTTGACTAGGTTGCGCAGGTTGAACTTGCCCTGCTCGTCCTCGATCCGGCCTTCGAACGCGCCGCCCTGGGCGCGGGCCCAGGGTTGGTCGAGGCGCGTGAGCACGTCTTTCTGGCGCGCGTCCCAGAGCAGCTGCCGGCTGCGCTCCAGGCCACCCTGCAACAGCCACTGGCCCTGGATGCGCAATTGCTCGGCTTCCAGGCTGCGGGTGAACACGGTCTGGCGCGTGAGCATGGCGCCGGCCAGCACCGCCACCACCGCCGCGATCAGCAAGGCGCTGATAATCGCCATGCCGCGTTGCTTCGCCGCTGTGGGCGAATACCGGTTCATGGCGCGCCTTACAACTGCCAGGAGCCGATATCGGCATTCACGCCGTCGCCATCCGGTTGGCCGTCGGCGCCGAGGGAGAACACATCGACTTCACCGTTGGCGCCTGGGTTGAGGTAGTGATACGGGTTGCCCCACGGATCGTTGGGCAAGCGGTCGAGGTAGGCGCGCCAGGTGCTGTTCTTGGCATCCGCCGGGCGCTCCACCAGCACCTTGAGGCCCTGGTTCATGTTTGGGTAAGTGCCGTGGTCGAGGCGATAGAGCTTCAATGCCTGCATCAAGCCGCCAATGTCCTGCCTGGCCGCCGTGGCCCGCGCCTGGTCCGGCCGGTCGAGGACCTTGGGCACCACCATCGCGGCCAGGATCCCGAGGATGACCACCACCACCATGATCTCGATCAAGGTAAAGCCACGCTGGCCGCGAGGGCCTGGCAATGGGGTTGTTAGGCGCGCGATATCCATCTCGACATTCCTTGGCTTGGGTGCATTTCGTGGCGCAGTGTTGCAAGAACATATGTCAGTCGTATTGAAAATCCTCGGGAGTTTCGGTCGCCAATCGGTCAACTGCCGGCGCTAGTCTGCGGGCCTGTTTCCGGCCTTTGAGAGCGCCATGTACAGCCGTCGCAAGGAGCAAGGCTTTACCCTGATAGAGGTGCTGGTGGCGCTGGCGATCATCGCCGTGGCCATGGCCGCCGCCGTGCGCGTGGCCGGGTTGATGACCCAGAGCAACGGGCTGTTGCGCGACAAATCCATGGCCTTGCTGGCGGCGCAAAGCCGCCTGGCGGAATTGCGCCTGCAAGGCCACTTGCGCAGCGGCAAGCAGACCTTCGAGTGTGACCAGGGCCGTTTGAAGCTGCGCTGCGAGCAAACCATCAATGCCGATGGCCGGCTGTTTCAGGTCAATGTACTGGTGCGTGATGCCAGCCGTGACGCGCCGCCCCTGGCGCGCCTGGACACCCAGGTCATGGCCGAGTGAGCCGCGGCAACGCCGGCCCCTCCGGCAACTTGTCGAGGTTGACGCGCAGCTTCTCGCCGCCGCGCTCGATCTCTACGCCGTCGCCGGCAATGGCCGTCAACCGCACGCCCGGGCCAAGCCGCTCGCCCAATAGAAAGCTGCGCGGCGGGCCGTCGTTGAGGCTGAGGATCGCCACCGCCCCCCGTGCGCCGGCCAGCACGCCGGTGACCTTGACCTGCAACGCCGTCGGCGCATTGGAAAACCATTGCAACGCCGGGTTATCGCTGCGCGCCGCCAACGCCTGCGGCGTGGCCGGTGGCGTGTGGGATTCGGCGGATGTGAGCAACAGCGGCGTCCATACCGCTACACCGGCCAATGCCGCCAGCACAGCCAATGCCTGCACGCCGTGGGCCGGTGAAAAACGAAGGGCGAATGCCATGGGTGGGACCTCCTGTTTGTCCGTCGCACCAGCCTACAGACCAATTCGCACGTTTTTATTTCAGCCTGAGGCCCATCGATGAAACAACAAGGCTTCACCCTCATCGAGTTGATGGTGGTGCTGGTGATCATCGGCATCGCCAGCGCCGCCATCAGCCTCACCATCAAGCCCGACCCGCTGCACCTGCTGCGCAAGGACGCCGAGCGCCTGAGCCAGTTGCTGCAAATCGCCCAGGCCGAAGCCCGCGCCGATGGCCGGCCCATCACCTGGCGCGCTGACGCCAAGGGCTTTCGCTTCAACCGCCGCAGCGACGACGGCAGCGCCACCGAGGCGTTCCAGGCCGACGCTCAACTGCGCCCGCGCCTATGGGAAAGCACGCCGATGCAGATCAGTGTTGAACCTCGGCAAACCCTGGTGCTCGACGCCGAATGGATCAGCCCGCCGCTGCGCGTGGTGCTCTCCGACGGCCAACACAGCCTCAGCCTGCAACGCGATGCTGCCGGCTTGATGCGCGTGGTAGCCCAACCATGAACAAGTCCCAGCAAGGCTTTACCCTGATCGAAGTGATGGTGGCGATCATGCTCATGGCCATCGTCAGCGTGATCGCCTGGCGCGGCCTCGACAGCGTCACCCGTGCCGATCAGCACCTGCAGGCGAGCACCGAACAGACCGAAGTGCTGTTGCGCGCACTCAACCAGATGCAACGCGATATCAGCCTGCGCGCCAGCGTCGAACTGAGCGCACAGGACCCGGACGCCAAGCCAGAAGGCTTGGCCGCAGTCACGGTGCGCAGCTCCGACAGCAAGGGCTTCAGGCTGGATGTGATCCGCAGCGCACCGGTCGCGGGGGATGGCCTGCAACGGGTGCGCTGGTGGCTCAAGGGCGACAACCTGTACCGCGCGGCAGCGCCGGCACGGGATCGATTCCCGCTGCCGGCGGCCAAGGACGGCGTGGTGGTGCTGGCCGGGGTCAGTGATCTGCAAGTGCGGGTGTGGGAGGCCGATAAGGGCTGGCGGCAGTTGAGCGGGAACCGGCGGGAGGACCCGCTGGGGTTGGAGATCAGCCTGGTGCGGGAGACGCCCCAGGGAGTGGAGCGGTATCGCCAAGTGGTGGGGCCATTGAAGTAAGCGCTTTGTGGTCAGCTTTCCCCCACCCGTGCGGCTTGCCCACAGGCCCCCGCCTGTGGCACCAGCTGGATATCGACACGTCGATTGGCGATACGCCCCGCCTCTGTTTCGTTGCTGGCGACCGGCTGGTTGGCCGCAAACCCCTGTACTGCAAAGCAGCTGTCGGCGATGTCGCCCATGCGCTGCATCCAGTCGCGCACCGCGGATGCTCGGGCGTGGGACAGGGCCAGGTTGTGCTCCACGGCACCGGTTGCATCGGTGTGACCGGCGATCACGATCAGCCAGCCCGGCTGGGCTTTGATGCCGGCCAGGGCATTGATCAGCACTTTGGTGGAGTCCGGTTTCAGTGTTGCGCTGCCGGCATCGAACAGCGACAAGCTGTCCAAACGTATCGGCGCGAGCGGTGGGTGGTCGATGTTTGCCAGCCATGTTCGCCATCCAAACACCATCGCCAAGGCAACGATCAATGCCCCGGCTGATAGCCATGCGGCGAGGCTCCACCCGTGCAGCTCCATATCGGGCGGCGGCAAAATGACCACGGGCGTTGGCGTCATCAACCTGATGGGAGCCAGCATCCTTTCGGCCGTTGCGGGCTGCGGTTCCAAGCGCTGGACCCAGTTGTAAGTCTGGTTTCGCAAAGCGTCCAGTGTCAGTAGCGGCGCGGGTAGATGGGGCAGTAAACGCGCGTGCAAACGAGCCAGTTCGACCTCTAACCGAACCAGCGCACCGCCACCGCTCGCTGCTGTCGACAGGCCGCGCATAAGCAATTGCAGTTGGTCGAACAACCATCCCAGCAAGTCCAGCCGCGCAGTTTCCATCAGCGGCCACAGCCGAGCCCATTCGTGGCTCAATGCTTCCAGCAGCACCACGCCTTGGGTGACGCCCTCCAGCCCGTGGCGTTGGCCGCGGGCCAAGGTGTAAAAACAGGCCGAATACAATTCCGCGCCATTGTGCTCGAACAGCGCCAGGCACAGTTGTTCGACCTTGGCCCAATCCACATCCGGGCAGGCCGGGTGATTCAGCTTGGCCAACTCCTCGCGCAGGGCGGTAAATTCATTGAAGCCGCGCGGATCGCCGCCGACTCGAATTCGCATCTCAAACAACGCCGTCATCAGGCTTCCTTTGCGTTATCGGCTCAACAGGGAGTGCTGTCGTTTCAGGTGGCGCATCAGTACCTTGCCTTCGGGCGTCAAGGTGCTGGCGAAGAACGCGCGCTGCCCGTCCTTCAATTGCAGGTCCAAGGCATATTCCAGATGGCCCGGCAGCGCTTGGGGCAGCAGGTCAATCGACACCGCCGCCACACGCGGTTCGTACTTGAGCACCGTGGCGGTCAGCGTGCCGATCAAGTCATGGGCCGATGCAGGCAGCCCTTGCAGGATCCGCCCCATGTCCGGCAGGCCGTAATCCGGCAGATGGCTGAGTGCACCGGCGCGGCTGTTGAGGATGCGTTGCAGGTTGTCCAGCACCGACAGGGTGTGCTGGTCTTCCTCGCTGACGCTGTGCAGGTCCAGTTCACCGTCGAAATTCTGCAGCAGCCGTTCGTAGAGCGAGGGGTTGTACTCGGTCATGGCTCAGTCCTTGGCGAGGGCCCGCAGGGTCAAACGGTTGTCCCCCAACTCGATAAGCCGCGCGCGGTCCGGATCGAGGTCATCACGCGCCAGCGTCAGGCGCCAGGTGTGCAGTTGCGTATCGGGGTTGCGGAACAGCGCCACCACCGTGACGAACCGGGCGTCCTTATCGAGCGGCATGCTCAGCTGTGCGCCCTTCTCGGGCCGTACCACCACCGCGTGTTTGTCCAGCAGCGCGCTGGCCAGCAGTTGGTCGTCATCGGCCAGCAAGCCGTCGTAGCTCGCCTGCTCTACCGCCTTGCTGTCGCGCAATTGGTAGACCCGCACCAGGGTGGCCGCAGAGACGCCGTTCAGGTCCTTGGTATCGGTGTTCAGCGCCGTACGCGCGCTGAAGTCCAGGTGCAGGGTTTTCACCTGCGTGTAGAAGATCGCCTTGGCGGTGGATGTGGTGCCATCTGCGACGGTCTGGACCAACCCGCAACCGCCAAGCGCAGCGAGCATCATGAGACTAATAAAGGTACGCAACATGCTGTGTGTCTCTGTTGTGAGCATTAATCGAAAGGCCTTGGTAACGGCCCAGGTTGATCGTGAGCGTGTCGTGCTCCGCAGCCTCGTCCAAGCCCAGCACGCCGGTCATGCCGAGCCGAATGGGTGCCTGCCCCAGCAGCGGCACCGGCAAGCTGCGCACCGGCAGTGACAACTGCAACTTTGCCGTGCAGCGCCACCCCAGGTAGACCCGCAGCAGCACCAGCAAATCGCGGTGCAACGGGTTGCCCGGTAACCAGCCACTGGCTTCTTGCAGGTCTTGGGTTGCCAGCGTCAGGCGCAGTTGGCTGTTGGCGTCGTGGCCGACACTGCCCAGCAGCGTGCCTTGGGACAAGCTCACCGGATGTCGTTTGCACAGGCTCGCCGGCCGCGCCAGCGCAATCTTCTGCGGCCAATGCGCAGTCACCTGCGCCTGAGTATTGGGCGCCAATAAGGTCACCAGCGCCGTAATGCCTTGCGCATTACGCGTGGGCAGGCGCATCACACTGAGCAAGGCCAGAAAGCGTGAAACCGGCGTGGCGATCTGGCGCGCGGTACCGGGAATGCCCAGCCCGATCAGGCCCAACAAGCATTGCGAGGTGGCATCGGTGCCGCCCGCTTCGAACGTTGCCGGGTAGGAGTATTTGCGCCAGATCCGGTAGAACTGGGTGAAGATCCGATGGTTGAAAATATCCAGAAAGGCTTCCAGCGCTTCATGCCCTTCACGACGCTGCGCGATGTCATCGAGAAACGCCGTCGGCATCGGCGAATCCACCCCGTACAACCCAAGCAAGCGGGTGCGTACCGTCGCCGGGCGCTGCGGGTGGCGTTCGTCGGTCTCAATCGCCTTCAACTCACCCGCCGCAAAGCCCATGCCCGGGTCGGGCCGAAAGCGCACCGCATCATCGGCCGGGTGCGCGGTGCTGCCCAACGGCGGGTGATCCGGCAAGGCCTGTTCCAGCAACTGGCAAAAACGGTACAGGTTGGCCTCGGCGACCTGGCCCTTTAGCGCGTCGAGCAGACCGCCGGCTTTCAGCCGGGAATACGCTGACTGTGGTTCTCGTTCCATCGCAGGCACTTTCCAGTAGGTTGCAGGATCAGCGTGAGCTGGGTGTACAGATGAATGTCGGCATACAGGGCGAAAAAGCGGTTGAGCATCTCGCCGAACAGGCTGATGTCGCCCTCCCCCGAAAAGCCATTGGCATCCAGGGTGATTTCGATATCCACGCCGCGCAGCAGAAAGCCTTTCTCGAACCGCTGCACCAGGTGATGACGCACCTCGGCAATCGCGGCCAGGCGCCGGCGATTGAGTTCGCTGCCGGTCCAGTCGTACAACGCGAGGGTGCCGCGCAGGACCTCGGCGCTGTCGAGCATCGGCAGGAAGTTGGAGCCCAGGTGGCTGAGTACCCGCCAGTGGAAACGATCGCGGTTGGGTGGGTAGCAGGGTTGGGTGGGTGCACACAGGTTGCGCACCCGTATGCTGGCTTGGGTGGAACTCGCCACCGTGTCGAGCAAGGTGCTTTGCAGGGCCTTGCGCGGCAGCTGGCCATGGGTGCCGGTCAAGCGCAATGACAGGCTTTCTTGCCCACGCAGGCGGTCCTTGTCGAAACCCTCGCCGCCGAGGATCAACCAGGTGTCATGCAAGCCGTTGGCCGCGCGTTTCAGGCGCGTGTGGAAGTAACGCTCCGGCGCCTCGTCGCGCAACATTCCGCCCTTGTGGCGAAAGCTGGTGAAGGGCACGTAGTCCTGGAGATCCGCATTGCGCGATGCGGTCACCCGGTCCACCGAGTAGATCTCGGTATGGCCGTCCTGCAAACGCATGGGCCGCAGCAGGTAGTCGGTTTCCAGGGGCGCCAGGGTCAGCGGGTCGGCTTCCAGCGCGAACAGGTTGATCACCGGCACGGCGTGCAGGCGGATGTGTTCGCGGTTCAGGTCGAAATTGGCCGGCCAGGACTCACGCAATATCACTTCAATCTCGAACCAGTCGGTGCCGGGTTCAATCTTTAGCTGCTCCAAGCCACACAAGGTCACGAACATGAATTTTTCGCGGAAGCAAAAATACTCCAGCAACAGCTGATAACCGCTGAAGGCGCTGTCGCCCTTGGGCCACAGCCGGTCCTCATCGGCAAAGCCCTTGGCCGCGAAATGCCCGGCAAATGGCTGACGTCCGGTTTGGCCGGGCCAGCGCACGTGCAGCGATTGCGCATTCAGGGTCAACGCCTGATGCAGCGCACTGGCCAGCGGTGCGTCGGCGTTCAGGTAGAGCGGCAAGCGGTTCAGGTCGATCTGGCTCCAGTCGGTCAACGCCCGACAGCCAAAGCGCAGGCGTAATACCGAGCGACCATCCGCTTCATGGCCGCGCCCCACCGATTCCAGCTCCAGCGGCCGCAGGGTCAGGTCCTGGGTGGTGGTGTAACGGCAACGGGTGCCTAGCGGGCCAATGGGTTGCGACAGCACTTCAAAGCCGCTGGGGATGACCTCGCTCGCCTTCATCTGAGCGAGGCCGGGCGTCAATTCCACCACCGACAGCGACGGAATGGTGCGCAAATAATGCGGCCATAACAGGCTGACCAAGCCTTCCGTCAGCTCCGGCAAGTCATCGTCGAGTTTCTCCCGCAGGCGCCCCATCAGGAACGCAAAACCTTCGAACAGGCGCTCCACATACGGGTCCTGGGCACCCGGTTTGTCCAGGTTGAGTTGCGCCGCGCGATCCGGAAATGCCTCGGCGAATTCCTTGCCGGCCTCGCGCAGGTAACGCATTTCGGCGTCGAAGTAACGCAGTGTCAGATTGTCCATGCTCACAGAATTAGTCCTGATGTAGAGAGGTCAGCCGCACAGCACTGCGGCGCGGACCGGGTCGATGGCCACCAGTGATGCCAGCAGGGTGTCCATGCGTCGCGCCAAGGTGGGTTTGTCGGCGTCATTGCGCTGGGCTTTCACGCGCAACAGTTTGAGCAGGCGCGCCTTGACCTCGAAATTCAGCTGCGGCTCCCACTCGGCCAAGGCCTGGCGCTGTGCCGTGGCATCCAGCTCCGCCAGCAGGTGAATGGCCAGGTCGCCCTTGCCATACTGCTCGGCAACACGCGCCATCAGCAGACGCAGCAACCAGCGTTGGCGGCCGGTGTGGATGCCCGGGCGTGCCGCCAGCCAGGCCAGCGCCTGATCCACGCCGTCACTGTCGGCCTGGGCCACGGCCTCGCCCTCCAGGGACAAAATGTCGGTATCGCCGGTGACGGGCGCCACCGAAGCGACGGGCAGCCATTGCCGGGGTTGGTTGCCGCTGACGTGCTGGGTGATCCACTCGCGGGTCGTGGCATCGGCGAACGGGCTGCCATCGTTCCAGCACAGCACTTCCAGGCCTGGCAGGCGCTCGAGGAACATGCCCAGGTCACGCTTGGCGATATCGGCCCAGCGATCCTGCGGCGCGGGTTGTTTGCGCAGGGCCTGATACAGGTACCACTGCAAATCCAGCCAGAAATGGTTGACCCCTTCGGCATAGATGCGCTCGACCTGCTCGATCAACTCCGTCCAGCTTTGTTGCAGGTACAGGCGTTTGAGCTGTGCGCGGTAGTCACTTCTGGGTGGGGTCAGGCGGGTGTTGCCGTTCGCCTCTTGCGGCGGGGTTTGATGCACCGTGTCCCAGCGCAGGCTCTTCATCAGGCGATGAGCGGCCAGCCAGCCAAGGGGTTGGTCGCGCAGGTAGGCGGCCAAGGCGCGGCTGCTGTCCAACAGGTCGCGCCCGGATTTGATCGCAGTGGTTGCGGCTGAATCCTGACTGACGGTGTGCTGGGGCACCACTGCGTCCAAGCCGCCCGATTGCGCCAGCCGCGCCGCCAGGGCGGCATACAGCGGCGCCAGGTCCGGGCGTTGCTCCTGCGGCCACAGGTTCAGCCCGCGCTCCAACCAGGCGAGTGCCGCTGCGGTGCGCTCAGCCTCGGCCTTGACCACTTCCGGGTACAACGACAGCGTGTCCAGCACCTTGCCGCTGGCCAACCACTCCAGGGCCATCTTGCGGCTGTTGGGGCGGACGGGCAGCACCGCGTCGGCAAAACCCTCCACCAGTGCCGCCAGCAAGCTGAGGCCATCGGCCAGACCGACTTCGCCGCGCTGGTGCAGGCGCGCCCACAGGTAGTAGGTGGCGACGCGCAGGTCCTTGCAGCTGTGGGTCAGCAGCTTCTCGGCCAACAGCGCCACCTGCTCGGCGTCCGCGCCCGAGAGCTTGTTGACCTCTTCGCGCATGCGCTGGAAATCATCGTCGTAGCCGGGGTCTTCACCGACCGGGGACTCGGCGCTGATGGGCTCCAGCCAGGGTTGCCATTGGGCGGCCTGTTCACGGGCGACAGACACTGCATCACGTTCTCCCAGGCAACGGGCGATCAAGGCGCGCAGGCTCATTGGACCCCCCCGTTTTCAGCGACGTACTCGCTGAGAAATATCTGCTGGGGCAGCTTGAAGCTTCTTAATTTGAGCAACGCCAATGGCCCCGCATCCAGCTCGGTACGCAAGTGCCACACCAGGCTCAAACCGTCGGGCGCCTTGAGCACCATGCGGTAGCGGCTGTCGCCGTCATCCAAGGGCGTGACCTGGGCTTTTTCCAGCAGACGGATCAGGCCCCAGGTGCCGGGGTAGTCGCCGAACAGCCGTTCGCCGGTGTGCACGCTGGTCCAGCTCAGGCTCGCACCGGGATAGTCGCTGCGCCCCGGCCAGTTGAAGCGCTGCCAGCTTTCCCTCTGGTTGAAATAGTGGTGTTTATCACCATTGAGGATGAAGGTGGTTTGCACCACATCGCGCACGGCCTTGCCTTGCAGCTCGAAGCTCAAGCCCATGCCACCGTCGGTGTAGAGCAAATCGGCCAGGTCGCTGAGTTGGTTGATGGCAGTCAGAAATTGCGGGTTGAAACGCAGCCCCTGGCTGTGGCGCGGGTCGGCCACCCAACGGTTACCCTCCTTGCGCAACACGCCGCTCAGTTGCCGCTGTAAAAACTGCTCGATGCGCCCGGAGTCCGCACGGATCATCTGCCCCAGCATCGGCAAAGAGGTGTCGCTGGCGGTGGCCGCAAAGGGATAACGGCTGGCAAAGGCATCGTTCCAAGGGCTGACGATCGAGCGTTGCCATTGGCTGTTGATTCCTGCGGCCGAGGGTTGCAACACCCGTTGCCAGGCGTGCTCCAGCGGCTGCACGAACAGCGTTTGCGCCACCGTGCTCCACTGCGCGCCCAAGCTTGCGGCCATCAGGCTGCCGTAGGATTGGGTGTCGGTCAGGTCGATGCTGCGGCCCTGGAACACGGTCTGCGCCAGGGCCTGGGTCATTTCCAGCGGATCCGGTGCGCTGCTGACTTGCTGCAACTTCAGGCGTACGCGGGTTACACGGTTCAAAAAGGCTTGCAGGCTCAGGCTATCGGCGGCGGTCTTGCCCTCGGGGCCTTTGCCGAGTAACGCCAACAGCGGGCCGAAGGTGGCGTCCAATGGGCTGCTGGGAAGGTCGATCCTCTGGTCGATCACTGGAGCCTTGTCCTGCCCGATCAGCTTTTGCGCCGACTTCACCAGCGAGTCGGCCAGGGCCTGGGGGCGAGTACCGGCCTGGCCTTGATAGGCCACGGTGTTCATCAACGCAATCAGCGGGGATTGGCGTACGTCGCTCATCAGCGTTAGCTGGTCAATAACTTCGTCAAGGCTGCTTGCCTCTTGCCAGCGCAGGCTGTTGAGAAAGCTCAGCCAGGCGCTGGCGTAATCCTGGAAGTAACGTTCGGTGAGGCGCTCGCGGAGTTCATCTGCAGTCAACTCGCTGGCGATATCCGCCTGGTTGTCGCTGAGTACCCAGTCGATTTCCTCACGGCGCGCCTCGGCGATGTCGTCGATGGCCTGGCGTACCTGCCCTTCCCAGGCCTGGCGGGTGAACACGCCGGGCACGCTCGCGTCGGTGTTGAACAGCGCCTGGGCAGCGGTTTCACCGAGCAGGGTGTGCAGGTACAGCTCAGGGTATTGATGGGCGGCGGTGTCGAGGAGTTGCTGATACAGGGTGGTTTCGGCGTTGCGTTGGCCTAGCTGGTTGAGCAGGATCCGTCGGGCCTGGGCGACCAGCCTTGGGTCGGGCGTGATGGCCCAGGCTGGGTGGGTGGCCAGATGTTCGCTATAGAACTGCCAAAGGCTCGGCGACAGGCCGTCGCGCAGCGGTTTGGCCTTGTTCAGAAACGTTGCGTCTGCCCTTTGCGGGTTCGCCATCATCAGGTAGGCCTTCAGTTGCGCGTGGGCCTCCTGGGCTCGTTCGGCTCGTTGCTCGCTGCCGGGTGGCAGGCTGATCAACGCGTTGAGTTGGCGTTGCAACTGGGCTGCGGCAGGGTCGCGGATCAGGCGGTTATTGGCGTCGACATAGTGCGGCCACAATGTAGCCAGCAGGTCTTGATTCTGATTGAGGCCAAAGCGCTGATACCAGGGCGCGCCATGTTCAGCGCGGTAATCCAGGCGCGCCAATTCGCGCACCAGCTCGTTAAGCGCAAGCAGTTGTTCGTCGCGACTTCCCGCCTGCTGCAACGCCGCCAACGAGGTCTGCACTTGGGCGATCTGTACACGGTGGGTAGCGAATGACAGCAGCAAGCCCGCCGTCCAAAGCAAAGCCAACCCCATTGTCATTGCATAGACCACGCGCGGTGCATTCCAGCCCAATCGACGTCTGTAGGGGCTATCACCGAGTACGCCGTTCCACACCGTCGTCACCGGCCAATGATTTTTCGAATCATGTTCAGTGGACCGTACAGGCAGGCTGAACCACACCCCACGCAGCAGCACACCAACGGTAAAACTACCGAACAATGGCGCCAGCGTATGACGCCAACGGGCAATGCCCTCAGCCTGCAAATCCCGGGACAGGCGCAGCAAAAAATCATGCTGCATCGCCGTATTGATCTGCGCCAAACCCTCGCGGCGCAACGGCTCAACCAGGCGAGCCAGGGCATTTTCCAACCCCGTCGCCGAGAAGCGCCCGGGCATCAGGCAGCCCACCGGCTGCACCTTACGGCTGTCTTGCGACCATGGGCTGTGACAGACCTGCCAGAGGTGCAGCGGCAATTGCCAGTGCAGGCTACGAGCCAGGCGTTGCAACTGGTACAGGCCAGCGCCCAACGCGGCATCATCGGCGGCCTGGGTGGCGTTGAGTGCCCAGACGACGCCGTCCAGTGCACGCCCACGGCTCAAACCGCGCCATTGTTTGAGGAATGACTCATCCACCGAAGCCTGGGTACTACCGCCCCATAGCAGCACAGTGCCTTGGCCTTCCAACCACTGCTGATCCGCCAGCGTGGGGGCGATGGCATTGATTTCGGCGGCTTCGCCAATGACCAGGAGCAAGCGGACTTTGCGGCGCCAGAGGGGACCGTGGGTTTTGCGTAGGTGGTTGCGTAGCTGGGAGAGCACCACACTCGACTGACGCGGCGAGCGCATGCGAGCATCCTGTGGGGGGTAAACCTTATCCACCCGCCCCTGCTCGCGGTGGTTTTGACGTTTGAGCTGCACCAATAAGCGTGGCAACAGATTGCCTGCCATTGCGAGGGTGATGATCAGCAAAAAAGCCAACAGCTTAGGCTGATTTTCAGCCAGCCCGACCTGGTCGCCATACCGCCAGATCGCCCAACCGAGTGCGGCTACCAGTGTAACGATCCAAATCGCTGCCCCCGCTCGGCGCCATGAATGACTCCATACCTTCATGCCAACTCTCCTGTGGTAAGCGTGCTGATCCAGTGCTGCGAGTGCTCTCGCGTCAACACCAACAAAGGCTGGCGCTGATGCCGCACCACTTCCACGCCAAGGGCAATCACCAGCCAGTGACCGAGTGGCCCCGAGCGCCCGCAAACACCTTCCTGAAACCACTGCTGTGTCGCGTTGAGTGCCGCGCCTTGGGCGCCAGCGACGGCGAGCAATTTTCCGGTAAGGGGCTTCCAGCAGACGGTGTCGGCCAGTAGGCCGGTTGCCCGGCAGGCGCTGGATTGGGTTTGCAGGAATAACGGCAACTCGCGGTCCAGCGCCTCGATGTTCAATGGCATTGGGCGCAACAAGCCAGCGGCGATAGGCAGTTCCAGGGCGCTTGCCAGGCTGTCCGGGCATAGCAACAGGGCGGCAAGCCCGTCGGAGTACGCGTCCTTGCCGTGCACCTGTAGTACCAGGATCAACTCGACGGTAGCGCTGGCGGCCTTCAACGTGTCGTCGACCCACTGGCACGACAGTTCGCCCGCCAGGTTGAGCGTTGCGGGCATCGGCCGGTCCAGCGTGAGGTTCCAGGTTTGTTGCCAGGCATTACGTAGAGCATCGTAGTCGCTGGGGTCGACGTCACTCAGCAGCGTGACCCGTAACGCCTGCCCCATGGGCAATGCCTGCAGTGCCGGCACCACTGCCGGGATCAGAATCTGCAAACCGGCGCAGGCCCGTTGCGTCTGCGCCGGTAAATCCAAAATACGCCGCGCTTGCCCTGTTCGGGAAAGCACGTCAACGCCGGGCGAAGTCAATATGCTCGCAGACACTTGATCAGGCAGCACTACACAACCGGCAACCACGCCCAGGTAGCGCTGCGCCCAGGCCTGCCAGGAGTGCTGGGCAATTTGCGCCTCTTCTTCCAGGAACTGAAAACGGCTCAGCGCACACCCATGGGCATAGGCACGCGCGCCGAACGCCAGAACCCAGACCAGCAACGGCGAACCGGCAAGCGCCCAGATATTGAGCGTAAGCAGCAACGGCACCTGTTGGGAGGCATGCAGTAAAAACAGCAGTGCGCAGATCAGTACCGCCATGACTGCCGCCAACAACCAACGACCCAGCACAGGCGGTTCTGGAACGTCTACGACTTTGGGTGCCTGTCGATCCCAGCCCATGGCTAGGCCACCCCGCAATCGGGCGCGCTGGAAATGACCTGGCAACCGCATTCGCAGTGGCAGCCATTGACCACCATCGCGCGGTTGCCCTCGGACCAGTCCGGGCAACCTTCCACAATCCGGTTAACGCCATGCCCTGGCAACGGGCAATGCACTTCGTCGCCGACCAATGCGACAGGCTTGCCGTTGACGAAGGTGGTGGATGAAGCAGACGTTACTTCTCCACCGTGGGTGGTTTTATCACCCAACAGAACAAAACCTTGAAACATTTTATTTACTCCCAATAACTTGCCCATTAAGAGATAGGCATAAAAGGATCGCTCTCTACCAGAGCAATAATTTTGGTCAACAATCTGAAATCGCAGTCGCACTTTCAACGGCCCAGTACTGAGCGTTAGGAATAGTCTCGCGGACAACGGGCATGACCGTTATCTGCTTCGAGAGCAGCCGCAAGAGAAAACGTGTCGACAACGAAAGATGAAGGTAGATCAATGATAATTAACGGAATAATAAAACCCTTTGTAATCAGAATTGTCTGCCAATCGGTTATCGCATGAAAATCCAGATGAACACCCTGATAAGGGCACTGCGGCCCATTCATAATGGTCGCACCCAATGAACCACAGCCTGTGAGCAAAGGGAAAACAAGCCCTAATAGACAGCACTTATAACGACTCACTTAAATACCTCCGCACTGAACCCTATTTTTAGCTCGAGACTGAATAGCGCCCGCGACAATGCCCAGATCTAACTGCGGGAAATTCCCTACAAGCAGGTATGACGGGCTTTTATCTCTATTTGAGACAAGGCGTCATCAAGGGTAAAGATCTGAAGCTGATCGTGTGACTTTTCTCATTGGCCTTTCTCTTTTGACAGGCGGATGGCTTGAAGCTTTTTGAAGCTTGGTTTATTACCAGTCGCAGTAACGGTGCCATCAGGGTAGGTAAGTTGAGGATAATCCCCCACTTTATGCACCTTTGGTGCAACGGAATGAACGACGTAGTCGGCATGTAGCATTGGTTCAAACTTAACCTTTCGAGCATTTAGGGCACGGTAATACAAATAAATTTCACCCTCGCCGACTAGCCAAGCCATTTTTTTATATCCACCAATAAAATTCTCACTAACTCGGGGGTAATAATCTTTCCTGACCACTAAGTCACCGCCGACTTCTATCGTTGGCTGAAAAGCGGAACGTTGTTGTGGTAGGTGTTTATCAAACATCACAATCACTCCCCCCCCAGGGCCAGCCTTAACGTTCTCCCCAAAATGTGTTGTGTTGGCATACGTAACACCAAAGGTCACGTTGCTGAGTCGCCACTGACATCCGCCTGCGCCATTGATGGGTAATTTCGCTTCATAAAGATCGCTCTGTCCCTGCTGTAGCGGCTGAACCGTAGTGGACAAGTAACCGTCCTCTTCATAACTAGACCAGTCGGGACCGGAACGTTTTATCGTGCACTTCTCCGAGCGGTACGTCGCCCGCATGGGTTCCGCCGCAAGGTTCTGCGGGACCTTTACGGTGATGGTGACTTGCTCGCCATCCGGTGCCGGCGTGAACGCCTGGTTCTGGGCGCAACCGTTGAGGCTGAACAGCAGCAAGAGCACGCCGCACGTTTGGGTAACGGGGTGTATGTGCTTCTGTAAGGGGGTGCGGACCTTCCACAAAGTGATCATTGTGATTGCCCCAGGCGGATGGCTTGTAACTTCTTGAAGCTTGGGTCACGGCCATCAGACACTACGCTGCCGTCGGGGTATGTGTAGCGACTGAAGCCCTCGTTTTGCACCTTCGGTTCTACCGAATACAGCACGTAGTTGGCATGCAACAGCGGCTCAAACATCACCGCCCTAGCAGCCGGAGCGCGGTAATACAAATAGCTTTCACCTTCACCGAATAGCCGAGCGACCTTTTCATGGTTACCAATAAATTGTTCATTAACCCACGGGTAGTAGTCCTTCCTGATTATCACGTCACCATCGATTTTTATCGTCGGCTGAAAAACAGAACGTCGCTGTGGCAGACGCTGGTCAAACATCACGATAACCCCGCCTCCTGGCGCTCCCCTGACATTTTCACCGAAATGGGACGTGTTGCTGTAGGTGATGCCAAAAGTCACATTGCTCAGTTGCCACTGACATCTACCTTCGCCGTTGATAGGTAACTTCGCTTCATAAAGATCGCTCTGCCCCTGCTGTTGCGGCTGGACCGTAGTGGACAAGTAACCGTCCTCTTCATAACTAGACCAGTCGGAACCGGAGCGTTTGATTGGGCACTTCTCCGAGCGGTACATCACCCGCATGGGTTCCGCCGCAAGGTTCTGCGGGACCTTTACTGTGATGGTGACTTGCTCGCCATCCGGTGCCGGCGTGAACGCCTGGTTCTGGGCGCAACCGTTGAGGCTGAACAGCAGCAATAGCACGCCGCATGTTTGGGTAACGGGCTGTATGTGCTCCTGTAAGGAGCTGCGGACCTTCCACAAAGTAATCATTGTGATTGCCCCAGGCGGATGGCTTCAAGCTTTTTGAAGCTGGGGTTACGACCATCGCTTACAACAGTGCCATCGGGATATGTGTAGCGGCTATAGCCTTCGTTCTGCACTTTCGGCTCCACCGAATACAACACATAATCGGCATGTAGCATTGGCTCAAACGCTACTTTCCGTGCCTTTGTGGCGCGGTAATACAGATAAATTTCTCCTTCTCCGAATAACCAAACGAGCTTTTCGTGCGTGCCAATAAATTGTTCGTTGATCCTGGGGTAGTAATCCTTCCTGACCACCACGTCTCCATCGACCTCTATCGTAGGCTGAAAAACAGAACGTTGTTGTGGCAAATGGTGATCAAACATCACAATCACTCCGCCCCCGGGGCCAGCCTTAACGTTCTCTCCAAAATGTGTTGTGTTGGCATACGTAACGCCAAACGTCACATTGCTGAGTCGCCACTGGCATTTGCCTGCGCCGTTGATGGGTAACTTTGCTTCATAAAGATCGCTCTGCCCCTGCTGTTGCGGCTGAACCGTAGTGGATAAGTAACCGTCCACTTCATAGGTGCTCCAGTCTGCCCCGGAGCGTTTTATGGGGCATTTCTCCGAGCGGTACATCACCCGTATGGGTTCCGCCGCAAGGTTCTGCGGGACCTTTACTGTGATGGTGACTTGCTCGCCATCCGGTGCCGGCGTAAACGCCTGGTTCTGGGCGCAACCGTTGAGGCTGAACAGCAGCAAGAGCACGCCGCATGTTTGGGTAACGGGCTGTATGTGCTCCTGTAAGGAGCTGCGGACCTTCCACAAAGTAATCATTGTGATTGCCCCAGGCGGATGGCTTGAAGCTTCTTGAAACTGGGGTCGCTGCCGCCCATCACAACACTGCCATCGGAATAGGTGTATCGGTTGCGATTGCCCTTTTTATGCACCTTCGGCCCTACCGAATAAACAACATGATCGGCGTATAGCAATGGTTCGAACGTCACCTGTCGAGCTTTTGGGGCACGGTAATATAAATAAATTTCCCCCGAGCCGACCAACCAAGCCACCTTTTCATGCTTACCAATAAACTGCTCGTTAACCCAAGGGTAATAGCCCGTCCTGATCAGTACATCACCATCAACCTCTATCGTTGGCTGAAAAGCTGAACGTTGTTGTGGCAGGCGATGATCGAACATCACAATAATCCCTCCCCCTGGTCCCCCTCTTACATTCTCTCCAAAGTGGGTCGTGTTGCCATAGGTGACTCCGAAGGTCACGTTGCTCAGTTTCCACTGGCATCTGCCAGCGCCGTTAACGGGCAGTTTCACTTCATATATATCACTCTGCCCTTGCTGTTGCGGGAGTACCGTAGTGGACAAGTAACCGTCCTCCTCATAGGTACTCCAGTCCGCACCGGAGCGTTTGACAGGGCATTTGTCCGAGCGATACATCACCCGCATTGGGTCCGCTGCAAGATTCTGCGGGACCTTTACCTTGATGCTGACCTCCTCGCCGCCCGGTGCAGGGGAAAAGGCTTGGTTCTGGGCGCAGCCGTTGAGGCTGAATAGCAGTAACGCAACGCCGCTCGTGCGGATTAAATGAACGTTCATAGGCTATGGCCTCGATGCTGGGCGGCGAATTTGAGTGTGGGCAACGTTTGGTTTGAAGTGTTCATGGTTCAACTATTCCCCTGTGGCTACTTAGGTGAGTTGGGCCGTGGCCATCCGGTTGATCAGGCGCGCGCCTGGGTAATCTCGATCAACACGCCGAATTCGCGCTCACGACTGAAACGCTGCAAGGCCTCGGGGCCGCCTTCCATCCCCCGCGTGGTACGCAACGCCATGGGTAACAAAAGCTGCAGGGCAAGGAACTGTTCGTTGCGATGCCTTTCTGCTTCGGGCACCCCTTGCGTGTGCATCTGCTGTTGGAACTTCGCCCGTTGCGCCTTGCGTTCCAGTGGACGCTCGGGGTCGCTCAGTTCCAGCAACTGGTTATGCAAAAATGGCAGATAGGCGTCGACCATCGAGTGATCCCTCGGGTCGCTGCGATGGTTACTGCGCTGGGGGTTGGTGTGGGATGGAAAAAAGCGCGCCAGGTTTTGCTGATTCAATGCGCGAATCAGGGCCCTCTGGTCTTCCTCGGCGAAGCGGCTCAACTCATCGCTCAAGCTCGGCACCAGGTAGATGCGGGTGCTGTGCGGCAGACGCTTGAGAATAGTGCTGCGATAGAAGTGGCCCTCGGCTTCTTTTCTGTGCGCGGCAGAGTAGCGGGTGTCCTTGGACTCCACATGCTGGTCCGCGCGGTAGAACATGGCGATCTGGCCGTGATGCCAATAGGGGTCGCCAAAGCTCACCAACTTGCCCGCCATCAGTTCACCCACGGACCAGACGTAGCCCAAGCTGCCGCCCAATGGGCCGAGGGCCTTGTACATCCAGTTATCCAACTCGGCCTCGGGCGGTACGCTGGTGATCATGTCCGCGTCGTTTACATGGCGGAAGTGGGTAAATGCTTTTAGGCGCTCCAGTGCTTTTGCAGTGAAGGTGCGGGGCATCCCGTAGGTGTAGAGCAGAGGATTGCGGTCTTTTTGTTCAGCTGAGTGGATCAGTGCTAATGCGCCACCCAAGCTATGTCCACAAATAAATAACTTCCTATTAGCTAACGCCTCCCGAATCTCAGCGAAGCGTTTAGGAAACAAAACCTTAGCCACCTCAAACGCCTGCAAAAACCCGTAATGCACACTGCCCACCTCCGTCAGCGGCGTGCACGCCGTCTTCAAATCACACCCACTGCCATCGGCCGGCATAGGGCGATACAGGGCGTCGGTGAACCAGTCCGTGAGCTCCTGGGTCCCGCGCCAGGCCACGAGCACCTGGGTCTGGTTGATGCAATAGAACAGCTGGGTATTTTCGATGGTCAGCAGCGGTATCCCGGAGCCCGCCGGCGGGCGCTCGGCGGTCAGCGAATCGAGCATCACCGCTGTGGTGTAGCGCTGGTCAAAAGGCACGTCGACCACCAGCGCCGGCAGGCATGTGCCCTTGCCGTCGATCATGATCGGCGTGCGCGACAGGTCCAGGCACTGGCGGAAAAAGAACTCCTCCACCGAGCCTGCGATGGTACTGGCGTCGGTGCTAGGGCGTTGCTCCAACACCGCCTGGGTGACAGTGCTGTAGGAGAGGTTGGCCATCAAGCCAAGGTTATAGGCATTGGCCATGCTGTATTCAGGCTGGTGATGCAGGATCAACGACCAGGCTCGGAAGGGACAGACTTCCAGCACATGCCGGCGATTCAGCGCCTCGAAACCGAGCGTAAACCCACTGAATGCCTTGTCCGGAAAGTGGAACGGCGGGAGATGACTCGGGTCTGCCAGGGGCGGTTCAAAATCGGGCTTTTGATCGCACAACTGCCCGATACGCAGATAGTGATAACGGTGCCCGTCCGCCAAGGCTCGTTTCTCGATGGGCGAGAACCCCGTTGGCGGCGGGTCATAGCGGTAGGGCTGCAACGGCGACGACACCGGCAATTCGGCACGCAGCGCGCGCAAGCGTCGGGTTTTAAGTACCTCGGCCAGCGGATTGGCCGACAGCAATAAGGTCACTGCCAGCGGGTGCAGGCCCTCCAGGCGGATCACGCCCTGGGCATCGCTTTGGCCGGCGCACTCTGGGGCGCACGCCGCTCGCGTGGCGTCGTTAACCGCGCGATAAGGGATATTCGCCAGCGGTTCGCCCTGTTCGTCCAGTAATTGGAATTCGACCCAATGCTGTTTCTGTTTGCCGACAATAAAGTCTTTACGGGGGTTGAGCGTATCGGTGCGGTGGTGTGGACTGTTCATTTATCGCCAGCTCCTGTTACGCCTTGAACTGAAAAAACGCCGTTACGTTTGCCATCACACGCAGGCGTGATCTGGCTGCCATCCGCCAGCCGGGTGTATTGAAGGTATTCAAGGGTGCCTGTAGCGGTTTTGTTTACGCAGAACGTGGCGTCGTAGCTGTCCCTGGGGCTATAAGCATTACTTAGGCTGAATATATAAGTCCGATTAACTTCAAGTTTCAAAGGACCCGCGCTCACCTCATAAGTATCGGGTTCATATCCCTCCGGCACATCTTCAAAAACCATACAACCGCCGGGCTTCAACGCCAGCGGTTTAACTCCTGGCAAAAGGGACGCCCCCCACGCGGGTGGATTTTTCCGATAGCTTTCTGTTAGCGATACCCACCCCACGGCAAAATCACTTTTTGCATATTCAGGCAAACAAAGAGCGGGCTTGTCATTGATCGAAACCACAACGCCCACCTCTCTAAGCCCAAATGAAGTTGCATAAACACTTTCAACTATCAGCCATGGAAGGATGACCAAAGAAAATACATAGTTCATATATCCCTCTCAACGTGGAAGATGTGCTGTGTCAGCAGGATTTTGAAGCAGGTACTCAAGTGTCGTCGCCAGCAGTTGCGGGCTCTTGTTGCTATTGGCTCGATTCCACACGCCGCGCGGGTTGCCCACCACACAAATCAAATAATAATCCGAGATAATTTCGCCTTGCTGCTCCATGTTGTAATCAGCAATCACTCCCTCTTCATACAAGGTGTAGCGATAAGCAGCCGCGCCGCGACTGGTGACCGTCAGGCCCTTGCGCTTCACCGGATAACCCAGTTGGTACTGCCATACATGCGTCATCTCATGCATGAACAACGCTTTGTCTCTATCGGAAGCCGTATCGGAGAAATCGTCCCGGTAGTACTCGGTACTCGCCGGGTAATACATCTCCCCATTCGGTGTTACCGCCGTATTTTGCATACCTGCAAACAACCACCAACCACCGTGATGCACCTTCACTTTGCTGTAATTCACAGCGTCCCGGAATATCGTGCCTGCCATCGCGATTTCTCCCGGTGTCAGCGAACGCTTCTTGCCTTTGGGAAGAGGAACATCCCTTATCGAGTTATCGACATTCGTATCGTTGGTAAAAATATTACTTGAAACCAAATCAATCACTAACGCGGCTTGTGCATGACTGGCGGCACAACAAACTCCCTCTGCATTTTCTGGCGGTGAAAGTGCTACTTGAGTTATTTGAGTTGGCGCCTTGGTCACAATACGTTGCGTATAACCTTGTGCGTCTGTTACGCCCTCAAACGTAGTACCGTCCGCCAGAGTGGCGGAATACTGAACAGTGTTTACCTGTTCACCACTCGGGCCAATCAAACGCAGCTGCTCGTCATAGATGACTGCTTGCGGCAATTCTATCTTCAAGTCTCCCGGCACCAAGGTATGGACACTCATGGTCAAGCCATCCTTGTCCGTGGTGCCGTTGAAAATTTCACCTTGCTCAGTGGTTATTTGATAACGGGTGAATGGCATTGGTACCTGAGCTGCATCTTTCAGGCTGTACCCACCCGCATAACCTGCAGGCAACGGTGATGCCGGAGTCTCGAGCCGGTTACTGCCGAACTTGTGCACATCCGTAGCTTTAAGGTAGATGTTGCCAGGCGCCCCCAGCTCTATATCGCCGTCCTTCAAGCGGATATAGGCACCTCCACAGTTAAGTACCAGCTCTTGCGGGGCACTGATCTGGATACGGCCATCGACGCTCTCGATGTTGATGTCGGCCTGGGCTTGAACGTCAACGTCGCTGGCCTGAGCGTGCAGTTCGACCTTGCCGTGCGCCGCCTTGAGTTGCAGGTCGGCACTTTGCGCCAAGACGCTGACCCCTCCCTCGGCGGTTGCGGTGATGTCGCGCCCGGCACCGATGTCGGCGTTATGGGCGGCCATGATGCCGACGCTTTCTGTGCCGGAAGCCAGGCATATGGCTTTAGGGCTGAGTACGCCGATACCCGCCGGGGCATGCAACAGTGCTCCCGGTTGCGCCAACCCCGTGAGGGCCTCAAGTAGACCCAGCTGGCTATTGAGATCACCAGGTGTCACTTCAGCCTTACGCGCTGCCTGAGCCAGGGAGCGCGCCAGTGATAGTGCGCCTTGCAACTGCTGAATGGCGGCGTCCATATCGAGCTGCTCACCGCCGGCCTTAACCTGCTCATCGGCACTGATAAAAAGCCCTTTACCCCCTCGGATCGCCCCCCAACCGTCAGTGCGCAGCTCAAAACCCTCCCCACGTTTATTGCGCTCGGCATCGACCAAATGCCCCAGGTTCAGCTGGCTCTTGCCGCCATGCTCGGTACTGAGCTTGACGTGCTCCTGCCCACGCTGGTCATCCATGCGCAGCTTGTTGTTCGCCGGGGTACGCAGCACGTTGCGTTTGTCGTTGCGCATGGTCACGTGGTCCACATGCCGGCTGTCGTGCAGGGCATGGGCGATGTAGGGGCGGTCCGGGTCGCCTTGTTCGAAGGCGATGGCGACTTCGGTGCCGGCTATCAGCGGCAGGTGCAGGCCGTGGGTGTCGCCGGCGTACGGGCGGGCCAGGCGGAGCCAGACGCTTTCCTGGCCGGTTTTCCAGCTGTCGCGGTCGAACAGGAAGTTGACGCGGTAGCGGCCTTCCAGGTCGATATGCGCATACGGGTCGTTGACCCGCGAACTGGTGACGCGGGCCGGGACGGTGCCGGCGATTTGCGGTTTGGCCTTGAGCGGCGGGCGAAAGCACACGCTTTCCGAATAGGGCATCGCCTTGAAAGTGGCGATGAAACTGCTGTCGCGCGCGGCCGTGGTGGTCAGCCCGGTGATTACTGCGCCGAGCGTGAAGGCCTCAGGCGCACCGCCGGACACTTTGAGCACCTGCCCCGGTACCAGAATCGCACTGCTGCTGATGCCGCTGAGTCGGGTTTGCTCGTTGAGATAGCGCTCGTGACGCAGGCGGGCATAAAAGTAGCCGCTTTCGCTTAGCAGGCGTTCGTCCTGATCCAAGCGGTCGCCAAGCGCGCTATAGGGTTCGGCGTAGTGGTAAGCCTCGCCGTAGGTGGTGGTGGCGCCGCGTGTCTGGTCGATTTCGCCGCTCAGGTCGGCGCGGGCGTCGCGGTGCTGGTAGGCGCGGATATGCACCTGCTTCTCGACCACCGCGTGGCTCGATTGCAGTTGCCACACTCCGTCCTGCCCAGTGCTGCCGAGCCCGGACTGCGGGCGCAATGGCAGCTCAAGGCCGAACTGATAGAGGCGTTGATCGTCGCAGAACTCGACCACGTCGATACCCAGGCGGTCGTCAGCGGTGAAGCGGTACCAGATGCCGACCTCGGCCAGCAGGCGGGCGATAAAGTCCAGGTCGCTTTCGCCGTATTGCATCACCTGTTCGCGCCGGGGGTAGTCGCGTTTCAGGCTGAACAGGAAGTCCTGGCCAAGGAAGCCGTGGCGGTTACGCAGGATGCTTTCGACGATTTCCGGCACGGATTGGTGCTGGTAGATGCGGTACTGCCGACCGCGCGCCAGTAGCGCCAGGCGCGGCTGCAAAGTGACGGCATAACTGGCCTGGTCGCTGGAGCCGGAGTTGCGTGTGAAGCCGGTGACCACGCCATACAGGGTGCGCAGCGGTTTGATTTCCTCTGCACTAAGGTCCAGAAACGAACGTTTTTTTGGCGCTGCGGCGTGCAGGCTGAAACGGGCGTCCTGGCCGAGCAAGGAATCTGCCGCCAGGTCACGCTCGGTGCTGGTGAATTCCACGGTGTAGCTGTAGGGCTGGCTGAGGTGTTCTTCGCCCGTGAAGGCCAAGACATCGAGCCGGGCTTCGACCTTGCGCACACTCAGGGTGTGGCGGCTGTGGTCGAAGAAAGTCCGCAATCCATCAAGCATGCTCATACCTCCATCGCAACGGGCCGGGCCGTCTCGGGTACATCGGTGAAATGCAGCAGCACACCCTCCGTCTCGCTATAACCCAGCGTCACGCCGAGGGTTTTCAGGCGCGCGGCCTGGCGTTGCAGCAATTGCTGGCTCAGCACGGGCAGGATCTGCTGGTTAAGCAGGCTGTCGATGTTGCGCGCGCCGGTGTCGGGTAGCAGGCAGGCGGCGACCAAGGCTTGGTTGAGGACGGCGTCGATCTGGCAATCCAGGCCGTAGTGGCGCTGCAAGCGCTTGGCCACCTGGGCGAGTTTGATGGCGACGATGCTCTGCAATGCGTCGGCTTGCAGTGGGCGGTAGATCAGGGTTTGGAAACGCGCGAGCAAGGCCGGTTGGAAGTGTTCACGCAGGATCGGGCGCAGCAGTTCGTGCAGGATGCTGTCGGGCGCGTCGGGACGCTCTTGCAGGCAGGTTTGCAGTTGATCGCTGCCGAGGTTGGAGGTCATGAGAATGACGGTGTTGCGAAAGTCGATTTGGCGCCCTTCGCCGTCGCGCATGCAGCCGCGGTCGAAGACTTGGTAAAACAGGTTGAGTACGTCGCGATGCGCCTTTTCGACTTCATCGAGCAGCACCACGCTGTAGGGGCGTTGGCGCACGGCTTCGGTGAGCACGCCGCCCTGGCCGTAGCCCACGTAACCGGGCGGCGAGCCTTTGAGTTGGCTGACGGTGTGGGCTTCCTGGTACTCCGACAGGTTGAGGGTGATCAGCGACTTTTCGCCGCCGAACAGTTTGTCGGCCAGGGCCAGGGCGGTTTCGGTTTTGCCGACGCCGCTGGTGCCGACCAGCAGGAACACGCCCAGTGGGGCTTTGTCGTCGGTGAGGCCGGTCTTGGCGGCACGCAGGCGTTGGGCCAGGGCCCTGAGCGCAGGGGCTTGGCCGATCACTTGCTCGGCGAGTTGGTGTTCCAATTCGAGCAGACTGGCTTGTTCGTCCTTGAGCAGGCTGCCCAGGGGGATGCCGGTCCAGTCGGCGATGACTTCGGCCACGCTGCGGGCGTCGACGTCGAGTGATAGCAATGGCTGCTGGATATCGCTCAATTGTCGCTGCAACGCTGCGCAGGTCTCCCGTTGCAGCGGCTGCGCCTGGCGCGCTTCAATCAGTTGTTGGGTCAGGTCAAGTTCGTGTTGGTATCGGTCTTCCAAATCGAGGGATTGGCGGTGCAGCTCGGCGTGTTGTGCGGCAATTGCCGTCAGGCGATCCTCGGCGCTGTCGTCACCGAACTGCTGATCCTGCTCCAACGCCTGGCCCTCCAGGTCCAAGGCAACTTGCCGAGCGCGCAGGCGGACGAGCGCCTGGGGCTCGCAGTCCAGGCTCATGCGCACTCGGGCGCTGGCGGTGTCGAGCAGGTCGATTGCTTTGTCCGGCAGTTGGCGGCCGGTGAGGTAGCGGCGCGAGAGGGTCACGGCGGCCTGCACCGCCGCGTCCTGGATGTGCACGCCGTGATGTTTGGCGTAACGCGCCTTGAGGCCGCGCAGCATCAGGCAGGCAGTCGCATCATCCGGTTCATCGACCTTGACCCTCTGGAAGCGTCGTTCCAGGGCCGCATCACGTTCGAAATACTGCTTGTATTCGCTCCAGGTGGTGGCGGCGATGGTGCGCAATTCGCCACGGGCCAGGGCGGGTTTGAGCAGGTTGGCGGCATCCGCACCGCCGGCCTGGTTGCCGGCGCCGATCAGCGTGTGGGCTTCATCGATAAACAGCAGAATCGGGTTGGGTGACAGTTGTACGGCTTCGATGACGTTTTTCAGGCGTTGTTCGAATTCGCCTTTTACCCCGGCGCCGGCCTGCAATAAGCCCAGGTCCAGAATGCGCACGCTGACCTGCTTGAGGCTGTCGGGCACGCTGCCTTCGACGATGCGCAAGGCCAGGCCTTCGACCAGCGCGGTCTTACCGACGCCGGGCTCGCCCACCAGAATCGGGTTGTTCTTGCGTCGACGGCTGAGAATATCGATGACCTGGCGAATCTCGTCGTCGCGGCCGAACACCGGATCGATCTGCCCTGCCCAGGCTTTGGCGGTCACGTCGTGGGTGAACCGGTCCAGGGTGATTTTCAGGGCTTCGGACGATTCAGTGCTGGATGCGGCGGGCACTTCGATGCACTCGAGTGCCGCTTCTTGCTGCAGTTGCGGGCGTTCTTCGGAATGTTGATCAAGCAACTCAAACAACCGTTGTAACTGGGTATCGCTGATACTGAACAATGGCCATGCGGCGTCGCACACCAGCAGGTTCGGCGTTTCCAACAGCGCACCGAGCAGGTGGGCCGAGCGCAGCGTGTTGTTATTGCCGTCCAGGGAAGCCCGCATCCACGCATTTTTTATAAGCTGTTGCAGTTTGGCGCACAGCTGCGGTTTACCTTGCACGCTGCGCGGCAGGCTATCGAGATGGTCAAGCAGGCCATGCCAGAGGGCGTCCATATCCCATTCGTAACGGCGACCGATCAGGGTCAGGTCGCCCTCGCCCTGCTCCAGCAGTTTTAGCAGCCAGTGTTCAATGCTGATGTGCGCGTGCGCGCGGCTTTGGCACAAGGTGGCCGCCGCACTTAACGCCTGGGCGCAGTAGGGGTTGAGGCGACGAAGCAAGCGGGTGGAGTTCTGTGCCATACGGTTACATCCTTGTTCTGGATCTTCGAGTGTTGGAACCAGAAGCAGCAGGCAAACACGCGCCTGCTGCCCCACGCGCATCAAGCGCTTTGGCGTTCATTCCACGAGTCGGAGTGGATGATGTTGCCGTCCTTGTAGGTCCAGGTGACCTTCTCGTAGCGCAGCTCGATCTGCTCCAGGTGGTTGTGTTTTTCTTTGCTTGGGTCTTTGACGTCGTGCATTTTTGGCGCGACTTTCACCACCTTGACGTTTTCCAGCGTGGTGACGAAGTACTCGACTTCCTGCCCCGCATCATCAATGCGGTACCACTTGAACTCGGCACTCTTGAGGGTTTGCCCGGTGGTCACGGCCTTGTAAAGGTAAGGGCTGGACGCATCGATTTCCTTGGAAAACAGAAACGGGGTGTGTACGCGTGTGCCGGTCAATTTGCCGGTGTTGTTGTCGGTGGGGATGTACAGGCTGTGGTCCTGGGCAATAACTTCGATGCTGCCTTCGCGCTTTTGCACGTCCACCGAGCCTTTGATGTTTGCGCCACCGTCGTCTTGCAGCCAGAGGTAAACAGGAATTGCCATGGGTTGAAGCTCCTTTTCTTGGAAATTTAAATGTCGCGGGATGCGACAGGGGGTTGCCTGTCCGGCGCTGTGGAGAGCGCGCACGCCCCTGCCTCAGGTACCAGACGGATATCAACGCGGCGGTTGGCAGCACGCCCCGCCTCGGTGTCATTGGTGTTGATCGGTTGGCTGGCGCCGAAGCCCTGCACCGCGAAACAGCTGTCGGGAATGCCGCCCATCTGCTGCATCCAGGCGTGCACGGCAGCGGCGCGAGCGCGGGATAACTGCAGGTTTTTGTGCGCGTCGCCGGTGGCGTCGGTGTGCCCGGCGATCACAATCAGCCAGCCCGGCTGGGCCTTGATGCCAACCAGCGCATTGATCAGGACCTTGGTGGAGCCCGGCTTAAGCTCGGCACTGCCGGTGGCAAACAGCGACAGGCTATCCAGCCGTACCGTGCCGGCACTGCGTACGGGCGCGGCGGTCGGCGCAGGCTCGACATGTGCGGCCAACACAGCCAGCACCGGCGCACGCAGGCGTTCTCCACGGTACAAACCCAAGCCGAGGGCCAGGGGCGCACCGTATCGGTAGTAAGAATCCAGACGGCGGGCGTCCTGGCGAAGCACGGTCATGGCCTCTTCACGCCAGATAAACTCGCGCTGCTCACGCTGGGTTGGCTGGGGAATGGCGGCATAGCGGCGCATATCGTCATTGATCTGGCGCAGCAACAAAGTGTTCTGCCACGCCGAGCTGCCGAGCGCAGCGACACCGGCAACGGCGAATAACCACAGCGCAGCGATGCTTGCCCGTTGTAGCGGCGCGCGCCGCGGGCCACGCGCAAGCAGGTTGAGTAGAGGGTCCGGGAACGGCAGGGTCGCATCCGCCACCCGCGGTCGGGTGTCGGCCAGTGCAACCCTGCTACGCAACCATTGCTGCCATAGATTGCCCTGCACGGTATTTGGCAATGCCGGTACCAACTTGACTGCGCAGACCGCAGCCAGGCTGGAAGAGCTGTGTGGCAGCACCGCGTCATACAGCCAGGCCACGACGCTGGCGAGCTGTACACTCGCGTGCATCCGCGCCGCTTGTGTGGATGAATCTGCGCTGTGCTGCTGCCACTCACGCAAACTGACGCAAGCGCCCGCGTTACGCACACGGGCGTCGGGCTGGCCGTTGTCCCAACTGAACCACGGCTCGTCCCCCTGGGTTTGCAGGTAGCTCACCAGCAACAGCGGCAACGCCAGGCCACGTTTGCGCGCCAAGCCCAGCTGGTGGCTGAAAGCACGCACCTGCCCAGCGAGCACGGCACCGTCGCTGTGTTCGCCCGGGTTGACGCAGAACATCACACTGAGTTGCGCGCCCCAGTCAGGGCGCTGGGCCAGGATGCCATCGGTGACAGCGGGCAGTTGGTCCAGGCTGGGGACACGGACATAGCAACCTTGTACGGTCACGCGCAGGGCCATCTGTTCAGCAGGAAGCGGACCAAACAGGCCAGTCAAGCCGTCGCCGCAGACCAACACGACAGGGCCACGAAATGCAGCCGCAGGCAAAGCCGGGCTGTCGGCAAACAACTCACGTTGTTGAATGGCACGGCGCCCAGACAAAACCCAGGCCAGCGCAACACAACCCGTTACGGCCAACATGCCAGAGACTCGCATCCACAGTTCGAGTGGAACGATGACCAGCAACGCGAGAGCCAGTGCCCCCGTCCACAGGTAAAGGATTCGGCGCAAATGAACGCTCATCTTCATCCCTGCCCAGGCAAGAGCGAGCCAATCGTGCCGCTCAACAGGTGATCCAACCCCCACCACGTGGCTGTCAGCAATGCCGCCACCGCCACAACATGCATCAGCGGTGAACGCAGCCAGGTCACCCGTGCAATCCAGTTGACTCGTCCCGCCTGCGTTACCAGATGCTGACTGATACCAAGGGGCGTGACCCGGGCGCCGAGGGCAACCAATAATTGCTCACGCTCGGGATCACTCAGCTCTCGGTAACGGCCACGAAACCCCAACATCAATATCCGTTGAAAGACCGTCATTACATGCCGATCGGGCGCAGGCTCGCGCAACACTTCGCGCATGTCCTCGTACAGAAATTCGCCCGCCTGATGGCGATTGAAAAACCTGGCCTGTAACGGCTCGCTGGCCCATAAGTCCCGTGCGTCTGCGTTGGCGGACGTGAGCACGGCTTCATCCAGCAACGCACATTGCGCGTGGCTGATACGCTCCACGTTGCGCTGGCTGAGGCCCGCCTGCTTGAGCGCCTGCCGCACCAGCTCAACCTGCCCCACGCACAGTTGCATCAGTTCGCGGCCGTTCTGCACGCTGGCGCCCTGGCGCAACTCAACCACCAGCAGATAGGTGTCTTGCAACAGTGCATCGATATCCAGCGGGTTCATGAGCGCAATACCGCAAACAGTTCAAGCTTCACGTCGGCCAAGGTACTTGGCACATAGAACGCACAGACGCCTTCATCCAGCATGGCCTGGCCCTTGGGGTGGCTGAGACCGAGCGCGAAATACTGGTTTTCCAGGCGTAACGGAATCGCCGCCGGCACATGGCTGAGGGACTGCAACGGCACGCCATCGAGTGCGACGTTGACCAGGTGGTTGACGTCGTCGGGCGTGCCGATCTTGCACAGGCGCGGGAATTGGTCCTGCAACTGCGCGGCCGGCAGACGGCAACGCACCGACAGGTAAAAATCAGCCCCATCACGCTCGCGCAAGCGCGGGTCATTCAGCGTGACCTGCCAGCGATTGGCGCCGTGTTCTTCCAGCACCAAGGCAATCACCCGCGACGGCAGGCTGGCTTCCAGCAGCAGCGAGAGGGTATGCATCAATGGCGGGAATACGGCTTCCAGGTGTTCATGCCGGTAGGCCGGAATCCTGTCGATATCGTGTTCCAGCGAAAACGTCAGCAGGCTGCCGGCCAGCTTGATCAGTTGCTGGTAGACCTGCTCCGGGTGCCGCGCGGGAAACGCCTTGAGATCCGCCAATACCGGCTGATAGGTGTTCAACGCGTTGAGCAACCAGAACAGCGACACATCCGCCACCGCAAAGTCGGCCATGCGCTGATTGCTTTCGCGGCGCATGCCCATCAGCCGTTGCCGCTTGGCGGAGAGCTGCGTCAGCAGGTTGTCCAGCTGGTTCAACAACCCCGGATGCGCAGCGAAACTCAACAGCGGCGGCACATAGGCCGGGTCGAGAGCCCAGGCGCCCTGCCCGTCACGCACCAGGCGTGCGACCGGGCAGGTCAGGTAGTCGGCGTTGTCATCCGTGTCCAGGCGCAGGCTCAGGGCGTGTTCGAGCACACCGATCGACTGCGTCTCGTCGGCATAAATATCCTGGACTTCACGCCAGGCCTGGCGATAACGCAGGGGGCGATCAGCTCGCCCGCCGTCGAACAGGCAATTGTTGCCATTGGCCTGCTCCAGCGGCAAGGCCAGGTGCAAGATCGCTTGCTGATCAGCTTCGACCAGCAATTGCGCCAGCTCCAATGCAGGCGGCAGGCGATCTACCTGATCGGTGTCCACCAAGGTGCCATCGGGCATGCGTACACGCATTTGGGTGGCCTTGAGTTTCCCCAGGCGCAAGGCGTCCATGTCGAACCCGACCCCCAGCACACCCCACGGGTGTACTTGCGACAGATGCGCCAGGCTTTCGTTGGTCCAAGCCTCCCAGCGCGCCTGCTGCTGGAATTGTTGCGGCGACAGCAAGGCTCCCGCTGCCCACAGGGGGCGGTCGATTTTCATCACGTCATTCCCTGAGAAGTGGCTTAGGCCTTGGCCTTGGGCATTTGCGAAACCAGCGACAGGTTCACGTCCATGCCCTCGACCTGGAAGTGCGGCACCGCATACAACTTGACGCGGAAGAAGCCGGGGTTGTCCTCGATGTCTTCCACCGTGACCTTGGCGTCACGCAACGGGTGCGAGGCCTGCAAATCATCGCCGGGGTCGGTCATCTCGGTCACCAGGCCGCCGATCCATTTGTTCAGCTCCAGTTCCAGCAGGCGACGGTCCTTGGTGGTGCCAATGTTTTCGCGCTGGATCAGCTTCAGGTAATGGGCGATGCGTGAGAGCAGGAAGATGTAGGGCAGGCGCGCGTTGATCCGACTGTTGGCGGTGGCGTCGGGCGTGTCATACAGCGCCGGTTTTTGCGCGGAGTTGGCCGAGAAGAAACACGCGTAGTCGCGGTTCTTGTAGTACGAAAGCGGGATAAAACCGAGGTTGGCGAATTCAAACTCGCGGGTTTCCGGGATCATCACTTCCGAGGGGATCTTGACCTGGTTGCCAGTGCCAAGGTCGTACAAGTGGATCGGCAATTCAGTCACCGCGCCCCCTGATTGCGGCCCGCGAATCTGCACGCACCAGCCATTGGTGATGAAGCTTTTGACCATGTTCGCCGCAAAGGCAAACGAAGCGTTGGTCCACAGGTACTTGGCGTGGTCCGGGCCCTTGACGCTTTCGATGTAGTTGAAACTGCGTACCGGGATGGTGTCTGGCCCGTAAGGCAGCCGGCCCAACACGCGCGGCATGGTCAGGCCGATATAGCGTGCGTCGTCGCTGTCACGGAAGGCCTTCCACTTGATGTACTCGGCGCGGTCGAAGTAGTTGCCGATATCCTTGATCGCGGCCACTTCTTCCATGGTGTCCTTGCCGAAGAACGCCGGCCCTACCGAACCCACAAACGGCATATGGGCCGCCGCTGCCACTTTGGAAATATTGCGCAGCAGCGCGATGTCCTGTGGGCTGCGGTCGAATTCATAGTTGGAGATGGCCGCAGCAATCGGCTCACCGCCGGGGGTGTCGTATTCCTGGGTGTAGGTGTGCAGGTACAAGCCGCTTTGGGCGATTTCGGGGGCGTCCTCGAAGTCCTGCACCAGGTGATCCTTGCTGATATCCAGCAACTCGATGCGCACATTCTGGCGGAAGTCGGTCTGGTCGATCAGCGACTTCACGCCGCGCCAGGTCGACTCGACACGCTGGAAATCCGGGTGGTGCATGACTGCGTCAAGCTGGCGGCTGATCTGCATATCCAATGAGGCGATATGTTCGTCCAGCAGAACTTTATCCAAACGTTCGACTTTTTGCGGCGACTGTTTAAGCAACTTCAAAAACACACTGACCGCAGCCGTTACGCGCTCATCGGCAGACACCTCGGAGAGTGCTTCCGAGTTTTGAAATACCTCGATGCCACCCAACGTGGTAACAGGGCTTAAGTTAATCTTGCTGAACAGCGCGCCATATACACCAAGACTTTCGGCAGGCAACACTGTAGCGCCGTGCGATTGCACGCTCGAACTTTCTATAGACATGTTTAAACTTCCCTTCTGATACGACCGATATGAATTAGCGTTGCTCTTCAGGCGCCAAAGCAGCCAACTCGGCGCGTAACTCGTCACTGAGCGCGTCATCCTTGAGGATGCGCTCCAACTCATGGCGGAAGGTCACGTTATCCAGCAGGTTCGATTTGAGATCACGCAACAGATTGCGCATGGCCAGCAAGGCGCGCAGTTGCGGAATCTGCCGCGCCACCTGTTCGGGCGCAAAGTCTTTAATGCTCTGGAAATTCAACTCGACCGATGTATCCGACGCGTCACCCGCCAAGGTGTTATTGACGGCTAGCTTCAGGCTAGGCGAGAACTCGCCCAGCACGCTGTCGAAGTTGTTTTTATTGATGTCGACCTTGTCGCGTTCAGACAGCGGGCGCTGCTCTTTGCCGTTGCTGTAGTCGCCGATCACCATCAGTTTGAGCGGTAGTTCGACCTTTTTCTGAGCCCCGCCGGTATGCAGGTCGAGCTTGATATTAACCCGTGCCTTGGGCACTTCGTTTTGGAAACTGTTTGACGCCATAACGCTCCCCTCCGGCGGGCCCGCTGCTCACCAGCCAACCCGCCGTCGTCTGTAAATCCCATTTAATTAGAGGTATGAAGCGCTTCCACAACATAAGGGGCGTTCACTTCCTTCCAAAACACAATGAACTATTTCAGATAATCCTTACTAGCCTCTACATTGCGATGGGGAGCTTTCAGCGGCAGTTTGAAGACACGTCCTACAATTTTCCCCTTGAGGTGACAACCACGCTGACCGTCATGGGATTAGCCTTACATTAAAAAGAAGTATTAAAGACGGACTTTTCTCCAAGTAAAAGAACATTCAAAACAACAAGTTTATATTTATATTAAACATCATGTATCTAGCTGGATTGGGACAGCACAAAAGGCGACTTCAACGTATTGAAGTCGCCGACTTGTCACTGAAGCTCTGAACTGCATACGCGACGCGCGCATGAGGGGTAATAGCGGGGACGATCCATGCAGCGCTGGGTAACCGTAAACCGAAGCCTAACTCAACAAAACCACCCCGCCCGGCAGCTCCGTGCACTTGGCCCCATAGGCATCCCGAATCAACAACGCCACGCCCGCCAGCTGCTGCAAGCTGAACCGCGCCTGCACCCGCCGCTGCCCCAGTTGCTTGTTAAGCAACACCAGCATCCCCGGCCGATAGCGATTGATCTCATCCACCACGGTTGCCAGCGTGGCGTTATTGAAGACCAGGATCTGCTCACGCCAGGCCACCACCGCCTGGGTGTCCACCACCACCGGTTCACCCACCCCAGCGGCGCTGTAGGTCAACTGGCGCCCGCCCTCGAGCCGCACACTGCGCCCGGCGACATCCACCGACAGCGTGCCCTCGATGCAGGTCACGCACACCTTGTTATCGGTATTACGCAGATTGAACCGCGCCTCCCCAGCGCTCACCCAGCCGGCGCCGGCCAACACCTTGAGCGGTTGCACAACATGGGCAAGCACTTCAACTTCGCCTTCAAGCAGTTCGATCCCCTGCCCCACGCGGCTGACGCGCGTTTGAGTATTGAGTTCCAGGCTGACCCCTTCGCTCAGCAGCACTTGCCGCTGCTCGCCGACTTCGGTGCGATAGTCCGCCGTAAGGCCGGCAAAGCCGCCAGGGGCACCCACGCGTACCATCACCACGGCCGCCGACGCTGCAATCGCGCCGCCGAGGAAAGCCCGCCGGCCAAACGCACGGGGCTGCGCCACCTGCTCGGCAGCCGGCGCCAATTGCTGCCATAACGCCTTGGCCTGCTCGAACGCCTGGGCGTGTTCGGCACTTTGCGCGCGCCAGGCCTGCAAGGCCTTGGCGTCGGCAACGGTGGCACGGCCCGAGGTCAGCAGGAGCAGCCAGTCGCGGGCCTCATCGTGCACGGGGCTGGCGGCGGTTTGCCGGGCGGTGGAGAGGTTAAAAATGTTCAAGCGCGCACATACTCACGGATTTATCAGGGACTCGACATTAAGACGGTTTTCCGGCCCCGGGACCGAACCGCTGGATCACTTTTCTTTCCAGGCGCTTGGCGCAGTGGCCCAGGGCGGCCTTGATTTCCTTCTCGACCATGCGCGTGGAAATCCCGAAACGCTGGGAGATTTCCAGGTGCGGCGCCTCTTCCAGGCGCGCGGCAATCAGGATTTTTCGGCGGCGTGCCGGCAGCTCGTAGAGGGCCTTGACCAGGGACTGGATTTCTTTCTGGCCGCCCACCACCCGCGAGGGGTCCTGGGCTTCGTCGGCGCTTTGCAGCAACTCTTCCACTTCGCTGCCGGTGAGCAAACGCGCATCGGCCTGGCGACGGTCGGCGGCGATGTTCAGGGCCATGCGGTAGAGGTAGGCGTTGGGTTGCGCCAGGTTTGGCGGCACGTCCATGCGATCGACCCGCAGGTAGGTTTCGTGCAGGACGTCGTTGGCCAGGTCCTCCGAACCCAGGCGCTTGCGCAAACGCACCTTGAAGTCGTCGTAGGAGGCCAGGAACAGGCTGACCATCGTACTGTGCCCGGTATTTTTCATCCGCCCCAGGCTCCTTTTGCTGCTGTGCATTCCATGCGTATTCCTGTGGTGTCGGGCATCAGAAGTAAAGTCACCGGCTGGCGCAGTGAGCTTGGCGCCGGGCGATCCACCCGCGCCGTGCCCAGGCTGCGTACCAGTGCTTCATCGCGTTGTTCATCGCCGGTGGAGCTGACCAGCCGGCTGTGTTCGATCACACCCAATGGGTTGACCCAGACCTGCACCAGCGCGCGAAAACTGCCGGGGCGGGTCAGGGGCGAGCGGCACAGGCTGGCTTCGATTGCCTGCTGCAAGGCCGTGGCGTAGCTGTTGTTGATGCGCGCCGCGTGCCGTGCCGCCGCGCCCCGAGTAGCGGGTGGCGGGCTGACCTCGGGGGTCTGCAAGGTAAACGCATCGCTGCGTGCATAACGCGCCATCAGGCCACTCCCGGTCAGCAACATCGCCAGTGCCTCTTGCGCCGTAAAGCGCCCGCGCACACCGATGGAGCGCCGGCCTCGGGTCAACTCGCGGTCGACCAGCACCGCCATGCCGGTGGCGCGGCTATAGGCTTGCAGGGCGTGTTCCAGGTCCTGCGCCGGCAGGTTCAACACCAGCGGCGCTGACTCCGCCCGTACCGCCCCGGCAGCGCTGAGCAGCAACAGCAAGACCAGGGCGCATACGGCGCGCCGCCAGGCCCCCTGTTCACCCCCTGCTCTGCATCGCTGCACGGCCGACGCGCCCTAGAAAACCGTCATCCTGAGGCCAGTTTATGAACCTGATGTTACGGTGATAGCAAAAAAAACATCACGGTGACGGGAGGCCCGCTGCACTAGACTTCAAAGCCTAACGGCCCCTCTCCCCCGGGCCAGCCAGGAGGCTCCGATGAAGCTGCTACCGACCCTCGCCAGCCTGTTGCTGTGCGCCGCCCTGCCCTTCGCCGCCCATGCCGACAACTGCACGGAAGTCTCGGTGGATGGCTACAAGGCGCCCGACTATGGTTGCCTGAGCCAGCAGATGGGCAATGACTCGAATGCAACCAAGGCCGCGCAAAAAAACCGCGAGGCGCAGAACCTCGGCGTGGAAAAACGCCAGCCGAACAAAGTGGGCCTGGCCACGCCGGCGGCCACCAGCGTGCGCATGGGCAATACCTTCGGCACGTCGGTGAAGCCGCAGCGGCCATGAGCGGTTTGACAAAATTTTCATCTGCGCCCACCTATGATCGCCCTCCTCGTTGGGGAGTAACCGGCTTCTGACCCGTGCAGAAGCGTTCGTATCAACATATTCGGCAACCTGCCGTGGTACGAACACCGTTTGGTTGGTGAGACCAGCGACACCTCCATGCCTGAAGTCGGGCGTGTGGTGGTGTCGTTGTGTCCCATAGCCCGACTGGAAGCCTGACCGTGAACCCTATTTCCCTGATTCTCCTGGCCTTGGCCATGTCTACCGACGCCTTTGCGGCGGCCATCGGCAAAGGCTCCAGCCTGCATAAACCACGCCTGACCCAAGCCCTGCGCGCGGGCCTGATTTTTGGCGTGATCGAAGCCATCACGCCGATGATCGGCTGGGCCATCGGCCATGCCGCCACCCGCTGGGTGGAAAACTGGGACCACTGGATCGCCTTTACCCTACTGGTCGCCCTGGGTATGCACATGATCTGGAACGGGCTCAAGGCTGACGATGAGGAAGCCGAAAAGCCGACCCAGCATTCCTTCATGATCCTCGCCGTTACCGCTTTTGCCACCAGCATCGACGCGCTGGCGGTGGGCGTGGGCCTGGCGTTTGTCGACGTGAATATCCTGGTGGCCTCGGCGGCCATTGGCCTGGCGACCATGACCATGGTGACCCTTGGCATGATGCTCGGCCGGGTGCTGGGCACGGTGGTGGGCAAGCGTGCCGAGATGGTGGGGGGTGTGGTGTTGATGCTGGTGGGTGCGACGATTCTTTATGAGCATCTCTCGGCCTAAAGAACAACCGAGAGCAAATGTGGGAGGGGGCAAGCCCCCTCCCACAGGGTCCCTCAGTGTTTTGGGGAATGTGGACTCAGGCTGCGTGGCTTTCCTTTTTCAGACTGTCCATATCGATCACAAACCGGTACTTCACATCACCCTTGAGCATCCGCTCATACGCTTCATTGATGCCCTGGATATCGATCATCTCCACATCCGAGACAATCCCGTGCTTGGCGCAGAAGTCGAGCATGTCCTGGGTTTCCTGAATGCCGCCGATCAACGAGCCGGCCAGGCTGCGGCGCTTGAAGATCAAGCCGAACACCGCCGGCGACGGATGCGGGCTGTCGGGCGCGCCGACCAGGGTCATGGTGCCGTCGCGCTTGAGCAGGTTGAGGAAGGCGTCGAGGTTGTGCGGCGCAGCGACGGTGTTGAGGATGAAGTCCAGGCTGTTGGCGACCTTGGCCATTTCATCCGCGTTCTTGGACACCACCACCTGGTCGGCGCCCAGGCGCAGGCCGTCTTCACGCTTGTTCGGTGAGGTGGTGAACAGCGTCACATGTGCGCCCATGGCATGGGCGATCTTCACCGCCATATGCCCCAGGCCACCCAGCCCGACCACACCGACCTTTTTGCCAGGGCCAACCTTCCAGTGGTGCAGCGGCGAGTAGGTGGTGATGCCCGCGCACAGCAACGGCGCCACGGCGGCCAGGTTGGAATCGTCGTGGGAGATGCGCAGCACGAATTTTTCCTTGACCACGATGCTGTCCGAGTAGCCGCCAAAGGTGTTTTCACCGCCGAACACCGGGCCGTTGTAGGTACCGGTAAAGCCGTTCTCGCAGTATTGCTCCTCGCCCTCGGCGCAGGATGGGCAGTGTTGGCAGCTGTCGACCATACAACCCACGCCAGCCAGGTCACCGACCTTGAATTTCTTCACGTTGCCGCCCACTGCCGTCACACGGCCGACGATTTCGTGGCCGGGCACCGAGGGGTACAGGGTGTTGTGCCACTCGTTGCGTGCGGTGTGCAGGTCGGAGTGGCAGACGCCGCAATAGAGGATATCGATCTGTACGTCGTCAGCCCCTGGCGCGCGGCGCTCGAAGGTATAGGGCTTGAGGGAATCCTTGGCGTTCTGGGCGGCGTAGCTGTAAGTCTTGGCCATTTCGTTCACCTGTGTGATCTGACGGTAGAAGTCAATGGACCAGCATAGACGCTGAACCGTTCAACCGAGCACACCCGTACAAGCCCTTCGTCCGGTTTGGCGCAATAGTGAGCTGGAGTCTTTTTGCCCCCTCACCCAGGAGTTTTCCATGAGCACATTTGTTGCAAAAGACGGTACCCAGATCTACTTCAAGGATTGGGGCAGCGGCAAGCCCGTGCTGTTCAGCCACGGCTGGCCGCTGGATGCCGACATGTGGGAATACCAGATGGAATACCTGAGCAGCCGCGGCTACCGCACCATCGCGTTCGACCGCCGTGGTTTTGGCCGTTCGGACCAACCCTGGACCGGCAATGACTACAACACCTTCGCCGACGACATCGCGCAGTTGATCGAGCATCTGGACCTCAAGGACGTGACCCTGGTGGGCTTCTCCATGGGTGGCGGCGACGTGGCCCGCTACATTGCCCGCCACGGCAGCGCGCGGGTTGCCGGCCTGGTGTTGCTGGGCGCGGTCACGCCGGTCATGGGTCAGAAACCCGATTATCCGCAGGGTGTGCCTGCCGAAGTGTTTGAAGGCATCAAGGCGGGCCTGTTGAAAGACCGTGCGCAATTTATCGCCGACTTCAACACGCCATTCTTCGGCATCAATAAACGCCAGGTGGTTTCCGCAGGCGTGCTGACGCAGACCCTGCAAATTGCCCTGCAAGCCTCGCTCAAATCCACCATCGACTGCGTAACTGCATTCGACGAAACCGACTTCCGCCCGGACATGGCCAAGATCGACGTACCAACCCTGGTGATCCACGGCGATGGCGACCAGATCGTACCGTTCGAAACCACCGGTAAAGTCGCGGCCGAGATGATCAAGGGCGCTGAACTCAAGGTCTACAAGGATGCGCCCCACGGCTTTGCCGTGACCCATGCGCAGGCCTTGAACGAAGACCTGCTGGCGTTCCTCAGCCGCTGAAGCAGCTGAAGCACCCCTCTCCTTGTTTGGCCGGGCTTGCCCGGCCTTTTTTTTGCTCAGGAGAAACGTTGGCCAAGGCTCAAGCGCCCCGGCCCGGCAATCAACACGCTGGTGAAGATGATCAGCAGCAACCAGCCGAACTGCCCTTCAAACAACGTCCACTCCGGGTGCACCACCACCATCGCGATCAACAGCACCGCCAGGATCGGCAGGCATGCCAGACGCACCAACACCCCGGTGATGATCAGCAGCGGGCACAACACCTCGGCAAAAATCGCCAGCAGCAAGGTGACATGCGCACCGAGGTGGAACGGGTCTTCGATCAGCTTCAACTGCTCGCTGTAGTTGAGCAATTTGGGCAAGCCGTGCACCCATAGCAAAAACAGCGCCCCGCTGACCCGCAGAAACAGCAGCCCCAGGTTCTGGTTTCTTGATTCGTTCATAAATTGCCTGCGTCCTTAGAAAATCACCAACCGCGAGTCTGTTCCCTTGGACGTACGCACGCTTGCAACCGTGTGCTGACCTCACTCCCCCGTGCCGGCAAACCCGGCGACAATTTCATCGATCACCACCCGCACCCGCGCGGTGTGGCGCAGGTCGGCGTGGGTCACCAGCCACACGTCGTAGGGCAGTGGCCGCGTGCGCTGCGGCCACAGGCGCACCAGGCCGTCGCGTTCGCCGGTGTAGATGGGGATTTCGCCAATGCCGATGCCGGCAGCGATGGAGCGGCGCACCAGCAGGCTCGAACTCAATGCAGCTACAATCCGCCCGCGCCCCAAGGGTTCGGACACCAGGGTCATGTCCTTCTGGGTTTGCAGGTAAGGCTGGTAGACCACCAGGTCGTGGCCTTCAAACAGGCTGCCGGGCTCGGGGATGCCATGGCGGTCGACGTAGGCCCGTGAGGCAAACAAACCCACTGGCCAGCGCGCGATGCGCCGGGCGATCAGGTCGGGGTTGTCGGGCCGGGTGTTGCGCACGGCGATGTCGGTTTCACGCTTGGCCAGGCTGAGGAACTGCGTGGATGCATCAAGCTGCACGCGCACGTCGGGGTGCTGTTCATGCAGACGGGCAATCGCCGGGATCATGAAATCGATGGCCAGGGAGTCGGTGGTGCTGACGCGCACGATGCCGGTGAGGCGCTCGTCCAGGCCCTGGATCTGGCGCTCCAGGTCGAGGGCCGAGCGTTCCATTTTCTCCACCGAACGCAGCGCGGCTTCGCCCACGGCGGTCAGCGCGTAGCCCTCGGAGGTGCGCAGAAACAAGGTCGCACCGAGGGATTTTTCCAGCGCATTGACGCGTCGGCCAACGGTGGCCTGGTCCACCCCCAGCACCCGTGCCGCACCGCGCAGGGTGGACTCGCGGCACACCGCCAGGAACACCCGTGCATCGTCCCAATTCATGTTGATTCCTTATGCTGCGTATATGCATCAGAGCGCCGTGTAATCGCTGCATTATTGCATCAACAATCGCGGATATGCTGGGCGCCAGAGAAAAATACCCAGGACAGCCATCATGCAAAACACTCAAACACGCAGCGCGGTCTGGCTGCCCATCTTCGCCGGCCTTTGCGCCAGCCTGGTCAGCATCGGCCTGGCGCGCTTTGCCTACACGCCGTTGATCCCGAGTTTGATCCAGGCGCAGTGGTTTTCCGCCAGCGACGTGGTGTACCTCGGCGCCGCCAACCTGGTGGGTTACCTGATCGGCGCGCTGATCGGCCGGCCCCTCGCCCAACGCAGCTCCAACAAGACTGCGCTGCGCTTCATGATGGTGGCGGTGACGCTGGCGTTTTTTGCCTGTGGTTTCCCGTTGTCGGTGGTGTGGTTCTTCGCCTGGCGCCTGCTGTCGGGCATCGCCGGTGGCGCGATCATGGTGCTGGTGGCCGCCACCGTGCTGCCCCATGTGCCGGCGGAACGCCGTGGCCTGGCCAGCGGCGCGATCTTCCTCGGCATCGGCCTGGGCATTGCCGCCTCGGGCACCCTGGTGCCGCCGTTGTTGAGCCTTGGCCTGCAACAGACCTGGTTCGGCCTCGGCCTGCTGGCCGTGGTGCTCACCGCCGCCAGTTGGTTTGCCTGGCCTACCGGCAGCGTGCATGAGGCTGCGGCGCCAGCGGGCAGCGCGTCGCCGACTCCGGCCGGTGTGTACCTGTTGTTTGCCCAGTACGCGTTTATGGCGGCGGGCCTGGTGCCGGCCATGGTGTTCCTGGTGGATTACGTGGCCCGTGGCCTGGGAGACGGCGCGCATGTCGGCGCGATGATCTGGGTGATGTATGGCCTGGGGGCGATTGTGGGGCCGGTGACTTATGGTTTCCTGGCCGACAAGCTCGGCGCACGCTGGAGCATTCGCCTGGTGTTGGTGGTGCAAGCGATGGCCGTTGGTTTGCTGCCGTTTGCCGGTTCGTTTACCGCGCTCGCCGTGCTGGCGGTGATCCTCGGTTCGTTCCCGCCGGGCATCGTGCCGCTGGCCCTGGCGCGGGTGCATGAATTGCTGCCCAACCATCATCAGCAACAAGTGGCGTGGAGCCGCGCCACCGTGTCCTTCGCCACCTTCCAGGCGCTGTCGGGCTTTGCCTACTCGGCCCTGTTCAACAGCAGCGGCGGCCAGCATGCTGTGCTGTTCATGATTGCGGCTGGCGCTATTGTGGTCGCACTGGCGCTGGAACTCGGCATGCTCTTGCTGAACCGCCGCCCACTCGCTAGGGTCCCAACCCATACGCTCATCGTTGCAGGTAATCTCAAATGACGCTTCCTAAAGAAATGACCCTGATCGAAATCACCACCCCCGGCGGCCCCGAAGTGCTGCAACCACGCCGCGCCGACGTGCCGGTGGCGGGCCCCGGCGAGATCCTGATTCGCGTGCACGCCGCCGGGGTCAACCGCCCCGACGCCTTGCAGCGCGCCGGCAAGTACCCGATGAAACCCGGCATGAGCCCCTACCCGGGCCTGGAGGTGGCGGGCGAAGTGGCGGCGCTGGGCGATGGTGTCTCGGCGTTCAAACTCGGCGACCGGGTTTGCGCGCTGACCAATGGCGGCGGCTATGCGCAATTTTGCAGCGTACCGGCCGGCCAGGCCTTGCCGATTCCCGAAGGCATGGACTGGATTCAGGCGGCCGCCGTGCCGGAAACCTTTTTCACCGTATGGGCCAACCTGTTCGGCCTCGGTGACGCCCACACCGGCCAGCGCGTGCTGATCCACGGCGGCACCAGCGGCATCGGCACTACCGCGCTGATGCTGTGCCGCGAGTTCGGCATCCAGGCTTTCGCCACCGCCGGCAGCGCCGACAAATGCGCAGCCATTGCCGGGCTGGGCGCCGAGCCGATCAATTATCGCGAGCAGGACTTCGCCGAAGTCATCGCCCAGCAGACCGACGGCCACGGCGTGGATGTGATTCTCGACATCATGGGGGGCTCGTACCTCAACAACAACCTCAAGGCCCTGGCCATGGACGGGCACCTGGTGATGCTGGGGTTCCTTGGCGGCGCCAAGGCCAATGACGTCGACCTGTTGACCATCCTCGGCAAACGCGCGGTGATCACCGGCTCGCTGCTGCGCGCCCGTACCCAGGAAGAAAAAGCCGCGATTGCCGAGCAACTGCGCGAGTACATCTGGCCGGTGCTGGCCGCCGGGCGTTGCCTGCCGATGATCGACAAGGTGTACGAATACACCGACGCGGCCCAGGCCCATGCGCGAATGGAAGGCGGGGATCACATCGGCAAGATTGTGTTGCGAGTGGAGTAATCTGCAGGCACCACAAATCAAATGTGGGAGGGGGCTTGACCCCGATAGCAGTGGGTCAGTCCATGATGCTGTGACTGATACACCGCCATCGGGAGCAAGCCCCCTCCCACATGGGTTACCTGTGCGCTGGATAGTCGGTGTAGCCCGCCTCTCCTCCGCCATACATCCCCTCTACCCGCAGCGGGTTCAACGGCCAGCCGTTGAAGATGCGCTGTGGCAGGTCCGGGTTGGCAATGAATGGCCGCCCGAATGCGATCAAGTCTGCCAACCCGGCGTCTACCAACCGGGCACCACGCTCGGCGGTGTAGCGACCGGCGTAGATAATGCGCCCGCTGAACGTGTCACGCACCGCGCGGCGGAAGGTTTCGGGCAGGTCGGGCGCGTTGTCCCAATCGGCTTCGGCGATGGAGACGTAGGCGATGCCCGCCGCTTCCAACACTTTGATCGCCTCGATGTAGGTGTGATGCGGGTCTTCTTCCACCAGGCCGATGTACACGCGGTCCTGGTCGGTGCCAGTGAACAACGGCGAAAAGCGCACGCCAAGTCGCTCCGGGCCGACCACGGCACTCACCGCTTCGACGATTTCGCGCAGAAAGCGCAGGCGGTTGTCCAGTGAGCCGCCGTATTCGTCGTCGCGCTGGTTGGAATGGGCCGAGATGAACTGGTTGACCAGGTAACCGTTGGCCGAGTGAATCTCCACCCCATCAAACCCTGCATCCAGGGCATTGCGGGCCGCCTGGGCGTACTGCCCGACCAATTGCTTGACCTCGGCGGTGCTCAAGGCGCGCGGCACCGGCGGCTGCATCAGTTCGCCCACGCCCGGCCCGGTCTGAATAAACGCCTTGGCCTGCAAGGCCGGTAGCGCCGAGGGTGCGACCGGTACTGCGCCGTCCGGCTGCAAGGCGTTATGGGACACACGCCCCACGTGCCACAGCTGGGCAAAGATCACCCCGCCGTCGGCATGCACCGCATCAGTGACTTTGCGCCAGCCATCGATCTGCGCCGGGGTGTAGATGCCTGGCGTCCAGGCATAGCCCTGGCCGCGTGGCTCGATCTGCGTGCCTTCGCTGACCATGAAACCGGCACTCGCGCGCTGGCGGTAATACTCGGCCATCAAGTCGGTGGCGATATCACCGGGTTGCGCGCTGCGTTGACGGGTCAACGGCGGCAGCACAATACGGTTGTTCAAGGTGTGGTGACCCAGTGTTACCGAGGTACTTAATACACTGTCAGTCATAGTAGAAACTCCAAATTCAGGACGAGCAAAAACGCTGGCGACTCTTGCGAGTCGCCAACCAATAACGGGTTTAATTAACTTAAGCGGTGAGTTTCAGCAGGGCCTTGGCCACATCGCTGGAGCTGCCAGGGTTTTGCCCGGTGACCAACAAGCCATCGACAATAACGAAGGATTGCCAATCAGCGCCCTTCTCATACTTGCCACCCAACTTGATGAATTCATCTTCAATCAGGAACGGCACCACATCGGTCAACTCCACGGCGGCTTCTTCCGAGTTGGAGAACCCGGTCACGCGGCGGCCTTTAATCAACGGGTCACCGTTGACGGCTTTAACGTGGCGCAAGGCGCCCGGCGCATGGCACACAAAGCCGATCGGCTTGCCGGCGCGCTCGAAGGCTTCGATCAGCGCGATGGAGGTCGGCGACTCCGCCAGGTCCCACAGCGGGCCGTGGCCGCCTGGGTAGAACACGGTGTCGAAGGCATCGGCGTTGAGCGTGTCCAGCTTCACGGTGCTGGCCAGGGCCTGCTGCGCAGCCGGGTCGGCGGCGAAACGGTGGGTTTGCTCGGTCTGGAAGTCCGGCAGGTCACTGACCGGGTCCAGCGGCGGCTGGCCGCCGGCCGGGGATGCCAGCACCACTTCGGCGCCGGCGTCCTTGAACGCGTAATAGGGAGCCGCAAATTCTTCGAGCCAGAAGCCGGTCTTGCGGCCGGTGTCGCCAAGCTGGTCGTGAGAGGTGAGTACCATTAATACTTTCATGTTCCAGTGCCTCGATCAGTGATTGTCAGTGTGTTCAGGGCTGCCCAACAGGTGTCGGGTCAGTGCCAGCGCCTCGTCAAAAGGCGCCGGTGTTCGGGTGATCTTGCTCATGACGCTGGCGCCCAGCCACAGGGCGTACAGCTGCTGCGCCAGGGCTCGCGGCGGGTGTTGCAACATCAACGAGCCGTCTTCGATGCCGCGCTGCATGGCCACGGCAAGCAAGGCGATGGTGCGTGAAGTGCCGCGCTGCAGCGCCAGGCGCATCGGCTCTGAAAGGTCTGACACCTCCGCGCCGAGTTTGACGGCAAGGCATTTGCCCGCGTCGGTGCAGTCGGTCTGGTTGTCGATCCAGCATTGCCAATAGCGCATCAACTTGGCGCACTGGGTTAGCCCAGGCTGGTTGAACAGCTGCTCCATGCCGTGCACGTAGTGGTCGAAGTAGCTGTCGAGCAACACCACGCCAAACGCATCTTTGGAGGTGAAGTAGTGATAGAACGAACCTTTGGGCACATCGGCGGCCTGCAGGATTTCGTTCAGGCCCACCGCAGAAAACCCCTTACGGCCGACAATTATCTGCGCCGTGTCCAGGATGGTCTGCCGCGCGCTTTTGGTTTCACTGTTCATGCTTCACTCCGTCCGATTAGACCAGTCGTCTAGTTCGTTGGGTGAATGTTAGGAGCCGGGGCAACTCCCCACAATGTCATATCCGCAAGGATTCCGGACATGGCGCAAAGTCGGTTGCCGTTTTCCTGGCAGCCGCCGACAATCCCCCCTCCTACGCCCCTGGAGACATGCGATGCACAGCGTTGCGCTGATGGTTTACCCGAACTTCCAATCCCTGAGCCTCAGCCTGGGCTCGGTGTTCGAGTGCGCGAACCTGCTGCGGGGCGAGCCGGCCTACGAGTTTCACCTGGTGTCGGAAAGCGGCGGCGCGGTGATGACCTCCCAGGGCTTCTCGGTGAATACCACGCCGATTCGGCCCGAGGGCTATGACACGCTGATCGTCAGCGGCTACCTGGAATTCCGCCTGCCCGAGGCCAACCTGCTGGAACTGGTCAAGGCCGCGTCTGTACAGTCGCGGCGGATCGCCTCGTTGTGCATGGGCATTTTCGTGCTGGCAGAGGCCGGGTTGCTGGAGGGCAAGCGCGCCACCACCCACTGGATTCACGCACCGGCGTTCCACAAGCGTTACCCGCACATCCGCCTGGAAGAAGACAAACTGTTTGTGGTCGACGGCCAGGTGTGGACCGGTGCCGGCATGAGCGCCGGGGTCGACCTGGCGCTGGCCATGGTCGAGAACGACCTGGGCGGCGACCTCGCCCGGCGCATTGCGCGCAAGCTGGTGATTGCCCAGCGTCGTGGCAGCGAGCAGTCGCAGCTGTCGGCCCTGCTGGAGCTGGACCCCAAGTCCGACCGCGTGCAACTGGCCCTGGCCTACGCCCGCGAAAACCTCACCCATGATTTGTCGGTGGAAGCCTTGGCCGATGTCGCCCGGCTCAGCCCGCGCCAGTTCAGCCGGGTGTTTCGCGAGGAAACCGGGCAAACCCCGGCCAAGGCCATCGAGTCACTGAGGGTGGAAGCCGCGCGGGCGATGATGGAAACCAGCCGCCACCCAGTGGAAGTGGTGGCCCGCGAAACCGGCTTCGGCGACCGCGAGCGCATGCGCCAGGCCTTCCTGCGCGCGTTCGGCCAGCCGCCCCAGGCCATGCAACAGGCGTTTAATGCAGCGCCACTCGCGTGATCCGGTAAGTCACCAACTGCGCATCGTCGCCCAGTTCCAGCGCCTGCACCGGGCGCGGCAGGTTATCCAGCACGGTGCGCCAGAACGCCTGGGACGCTTCGTCCTGATCATAAAAACGCACCAGCCAATCGGCCTCGCCGCTGCACAGCACCTGCGTGGCGATGGCGCGGCCGATGCCTTTGCGCCGGTAGCGCTTGAGGATAAACAGGTCGGCCAGCTCCAGGGCATTGATGCCCGGCAGCTCGCTGTCTTCAATCAGCAGGAAGCCGGCGATATAGCCGTCGACCAGCAGCAGGTTGGCGCTCCAGTGCGGGTCTTGCCAGTAGCGGTTCAGGTGCTCGTCGTGGATGTAGAAACGGCCGTCCGCCTCGACATCTTCCTGTTCCCAGTCCGAGGACTCGTAGGCGTAGTACTGGTAGAGATTGCGGATCAGCTCGGCGTCTTCGGGGCCGGTCTGGATCAATTCGACGGTGGTTTCAGGCATGGGGCTCTCGGTGGAAAAACGCAGGGCGCCATTGTTCACAAAAGTGCCGAGCAAGCCAATGGAAGGCTGAACCTTTCTACTCGCTGAACGGATTGCAGATAGCGATTGCCCTGGCCGAAACCTTGAAACATTTCGAATAAACTTCGCCCATCTCCGCCTTTTCCCTCAAGGACATGCACTTTGACCAACGTCTGTTCCGCCGGCCTGGATGTGGGCTTCGCCTCCCTGGATTACCTGCAGATTTTTATCCTGGGCGTGATCCAGGGCATTACCGAGCTGTTGCCGGTGTCGTCCACCGCCCACATGCGTGTGGTACCCGCCCTGCTCGGCTGGCAGGATCCCGGCTCGGCGTTTTCCGCAGCGATGCAGTTGGCGGCGCTGGCGGCGGTGGTCAGTTACTTCTGGCGCGATGTACGCCAAGTGACCACGGGCAGCATCGGCGCGGTGCGCCGGGGCGACTACAACGACCCCTGGTTCAAGCTGGCGGTGGCGATTGTGCTGGCGACGATCCCGATCTGCATCGCCGGCCTGGCCCTGTCCTCGACCTTGAACACCTGCAACTCGCCGTTGCGCGGCCTGATGGTGATCGGTATTGCCTGCGTGGTGATGGCGGTGTTGCTGGCCGTTGCCGAGCTGCGCGCCCGGCATACACGGGCCATGGGCCAGATGCGCCTGCGCGATGCGTTGATCGTCGGCATTGCGCAGATCGGCGCGTTGATTCCTGGCGTATCGCGTTCCGGCTCGACGCTGACGGCGGCGCTGTTTCTCAACTTCAAACGCGAAGAGGCCGCACGTTTTTCATTCCTGCTGGGCCTGCCGGCCATCGCCCTCGCCGGCCTGAAGGAGCTGTGGGTGCTGTTGCACACCGACCTGCCCGCCCACGCCTGGCCACATCTGTTGTTTGGCCTGGTGGTGGCGAGCGTCTCGGCATTTTTTGCGATCTGGGGCCTGATGAAGTTTCTGGAGCGATTCTCCACCTGGCCGTTCGTGATCTACCGCGCGCTGCTGGGGGTGTTCCTGATTGTGGCGGTGAGCACTGGGCTCCTGACCTGACAAGCCCACTGTTATGCGTGCTTTAACTCATGCCACACGTTGCGGATCAGTGCCTGCAGCTTCAAGGCTTCGGCCCAGCGATCACTGATCTCGCGGCCATCTGGGCCAGTGATCGCATAGGGCGGCGGGCCCAGTTCGCAGGTGAACGACAGGCTTTGTGTGGCGTCGGCGCGGGCCAGCCAGTCCTGGATGCCGTAGCGCCACCAGCCGGTAAAGCGTTCGATCCAGGCCTGGTGCTGGGGGAACGCCAGCGAGACTTGCACCTGCTCGCTGCTGGCCACCCGGCCGTGGAAGCCCCAGCTATGGCGCAGGATGGTGCGGATCTGCTCGTCGTCCTCGGCGGCACCGGGCTCGGGCAGCTCGCGGCCGACCACGTAGTGGGACAGGTCGGCCAGCAGTTTCAGATCGGGCATCTGCGCCAGCAAATCGAGGGTAAACAGCAGGTCATTGGTGAGGCGATAACGGTGGGTTTCCAGCAGCACCGGGAAGTCCACCTGCTCGGCCAGCCGTTGCCAACCCTCGACCAGCCTGGCCGCCTCGGCCTGGGTGCGCGGGCGTACATCGGCTTGCAGGGTGAGGTGGTGGCAGCCGTAGCGGCTGATCACATCCAGCGCGGCGGCCAGATCGTCCACCGTCTGTGGGAATAGCTGGCCTTCGATCTGCAAGCCGCGGGCATGGGCAGCCGCGTGCAGCCGCGACACATCCGCCGGTTTCCAGTAATGGTCGGTGATGCCGTCAAAGCCGGCGGCGGCAATTCGGTCAAGCTGTGCTTCAAGCGGGCCGGGTTCGGTTTGCATGGCCCACAGGGATTGGAACACCAGGAATTCGCGCATATCAGCCTCGCAGCAGTTGTTTAAGGGACAGCTCGGGGTCGGCGAGGCTAGCGCTGGGCAGCGCGATGGCGGCGCTGATCAGCCGTTCGCAGAGCTTGATGTCCTTGGCCACGCTGTTGCCCGGCGCCCAGCCGCAGGCGCCTTGCAGGCGGTGTTCGGCATCGAGGTAGAACAGCAGCAGGCCGCCGCCGGGCAAGGCGCGGCTGACGGTCAGCGCGGTGATCACGCCGACGGTCTGCACGCCCCAATCGTATTGGTCGGACCAGAAACCGGGGAGCGCCTCGAAGGGCAATTCGCGCCCCAGCAGGTTCAACGCTGCATGCCGGCCCTGGGCTTCGGCGTTTCGCCAGGTTTCCTGGCGCTGGTAAACACCGCCGAGGCGAAACTCGCACACATCCCCCGCGGCAAAAATATCCGCCACGCTGGTGCGCAACTGCGCGTCGACGCGGATGCCCTGCCCGGTGTCCAAGCCCGCCGCCTGGGCCAGTTCGAGGTTGGGCTGCATGCCGATGCCAACCACCACCAGGTCGCAGGGCAAGCGTTCGCCGTCGATCAGCTGCACGGCGTCTGCGTGGATGCATTCCAGCGCCGCGTTCAAGCGCACGTCCACGCCCTGCTCGCGGTGCAGGGCCAGCAGCGCGTCACTGATGACCGCCGGCAGCACCCGGCCCGCCAGGCGTGGCCCGGCTTCCAGCAAGGTCACCGCACAGCCGAGGCTGCGCGCGGTGGCCGCCACTTCCAGGCCGATAAACCCACCGCCGACCACCACCAGCCGTGCGCCAGGGCGTAATGCGCTTTTCAGCGCCAGGGCTTCATCGTGGGTGCGCAGGTACCGCACATTCGCCTGCTCCTGGGGCAATCGTCGCGCCCTGCCGCCGGTGGCCAGCAGCAAACCGGCATAGCCCAGCCACTGGCCATCGGCCAATTGCAGGCGATGCTGCGCCGGGTCCAGCTGGCTGACCGGGTTGCCGGCGATATGTTCGATGCCCAGCTCGGCCAGCCGTGCGCTGTCGCACAGGCTGCAGCCGGCCAGGTCGATGCTGCCCTGCAACAGACCCTTGGACAGTGGCGGCCGTTCGTAGGGCAAGTGCGGCTCGTCACCGATCAGGATCAATCGCCCGGCGTAGCCTTCTTCGCGCAGGGTCAGTGCGGCACGGCCACCGGCATGGCCGGCGCCGACGATGATCAGAGGCTGGTTCATCATCAAGCCGTGACGGCGAGCAAAACCCGCCCCGCTTCGACCCGTACCGGGTAGGTTTTAAGGTTGACGCACACCGGCGCGCCCAGGGCTTTGCCGGAGCGGTAATCAAAGCGCCCGTTGTGCTTGGGGCACTCGATCACGTGGTCCATCACCAGGCCGTCAGCGAGGTGAATTTTTTCGTGGGTGCACAGCCCGGCGGTGGCGAAAAATTCATTCTCGGCCGAGCGGTACACCGCGTAGGTGTGGGGCCCGTGGTCGAAGCGCAACACATCTTCTTCGTCTATTTCGCCCACGGCGCAGACGTCGATCCATTGATCGTTCATGGCGGTTTCTCTTGTTATGGAGTGGGGTCAGCCGGCAGTGGGTTCTGCATGCAGCGGGGCATTGGCAGCCGATTCTGCATGGGAGCGAATCGGGCGCTGGACGAAATAAGACGGGTCGCTGCGCTGCTTCCAGATGGTCGGCAAGATTTCCTTGTACGCCTCGAAAATATTGGCGTAGGGCGGCGGGCAGTCGCCGCGGATTTCTTCGTGCAGCTGCGCCAGGGCGTGGTACGGCACCATTGGGTACATGTGGTGTTCGAGGTGGTAGTTCATGTCCATGTAGATAAAGCGCAACACGCGGTTCATGTAGATGGTGCGGCAGTTGCTGCGGTGGTCCAGCACATCTTCAGCCAGGCCCACATGCTGGGTGAGGCCGAACACATAACCGAGCCAGGCGCCATAGATGCTCGGCAGCCCCACCAGCATCAGCGGCAACCAGCTGTGCAGGTACAAGGCGGTGCCGATGATCACCGCGTAGATGCCGACCCAGATGCGTGCGGCGCGGAACACCTTGGGCCATTCGGATTCGGGGATGAAATCCGCTTCCTGGGCACTCATTTTGCCGATGGCATGGCGCGCCACGCCGCTGAACGTTTTCCAGGCCAGGGGCAGGTTGAACACGCTGAGGCACATCATCAAAAAGCTCGGCGGGCGCGGCTCGACGATTTCCGGGTCGCGGCCGACCACGATGGTGTCGGTGTGATGACGGGCGTGGCTCCAGCGCCACACGTGGGGTTCGAAGATGCACATGAAGCTGGCGACCTGGTACAGCGCGTCATTCATCCAGCGGGTCTTGAACGCGGTGCCGTGGCCGGTTTCGTGCCAGCGCGGGTTGGACGCGGTGCCGTAGAGCACGCCGTAGGCGATGAAGAACGGCACGCAGGCCCAGGAGCCCCAGAACCAAACGCCGCCAAAGCCGGTGGCGAGCAGGGCCAGCACCCAGATGGCGGTGTCGAGCAAGGCCGGGCCGTCGCGACGCTGCATCAGTTCTTTCATGCGTTTACGGGAAATCGGCGACTGGTACCAGTTGGCCGAGACCAGGCCTTTTTCGGCGGCGCGCGCGGCTTCGGGGCCGGTAAGGCTGTAGTCGCGCCGGGCGGTATGAGCGGTGTGTTCAGGCATTGTTATTGTTCTCCGCAAGCGGGTAGTTTCGGGTGCTTTGCGAAACCAACGATAGAGCGCGGCTAAATCACCCTCAAGGCCTTGAATCCATTCCCTATCAAGCTATCATCCAGGCCCAGCGGGGCTTGATAGTTTTCTATCAACACGCTTCAAGGGGCTTGTGATGAACAATAATAAACGCCCGACCATCGCCACCGTGGCCGCCCATGCGGGCCTCAGCGTGGCCACCGTCGACCGGGTTTTGAACGCCCGCGCACCGGTCAACCCGGATACCGCCGAACAGGTGTTCCAGGCCGCCGAAGCCGTGGGTTACTTTGCCGCGCGGCTGATCGGCCAGCGCATACGTGAACGCCGGCCCACCTACCGCTTCGGCATCTTGCTGCTGGGCACGGCGCAGGCGTTCTACGCCAACCTCGCGCAGTCGATCAGCGCAGCCGCGCAGCAGCACGCCACGGCCAACCTGAGCTGCCAATTCGAATACATCGTTGACCGCACGCCCAGCGCCATCGTCGCGCAGATCGAGCAGTTGGCCGTGCAGTGCGACGCACTGGCGGTGGTCAGCTTCGCCCATCCGCTGATCAACGCCACCCTCGCGCAAATCCGCGAGGCCGGGGTGCCGGTGGTGGCCCTGCTGTCGGATATTCATGAGCAAGCCGCCGAGCCCTATGTGGGCCAGGACAACAACGTGGTCGGGCGCACCATGGGCTGGCTGCTGGCGCGCACCTGTGGCGCGCGCAAAGGCAGCGTCGGGATTCTGCTCGGCGGCCACCGTTTCCTCGGCCATCAGGCGCGGGTCGAAGGCCTGCACAGCTACCTCGCCGAACACGCGCCGGGGCTTAAACCGCTGGACCCGCTGATCAACCTCGACAACTGCGATATCACCGAAGAAGCCACCCTCGACCTGCTCACCCGCCACACCGACCTGCGCGGCCTGTGCGTGGTCGGCGGCGGCGGCGACGGCGTGATCAGCGCCCTGGCGCAACTGCCCAAGCGGCCGGCGTTGTGCTGCATTTTGCAGGAGTCCACCGAGCTGTCGCGCCAGGCGCTGGCCCAGGGGTTGATTGATGTGGTGATGGATTCGCAACCGCGCCAGACGGCGGTGGCGTTGGTGGAGTTGCTGGTGGAATTGCAGCGGGCAGAAGGCTTTGACCCAGTGCGACATCGAGTACATATACCACCGCAAATCGTCACATCAGAAAACATATGCCCCTGACCGATAGAGATCAATTGTGGGAGGGGGCTTGCCCCCGATAGCGGTGTGTCAGTCACACATATATCGGCTGACACACCCTCATCGGGGGGCAAGCCCCTCGCACATTTTTGAACCACTTCAGCCGCCGCGAAAATCCCCGGCACTCAGCCCAAACCGGCTCATCTTGTTGTACAGCCCGCCGCGCGACACGTTAAGTTGTCGCGCGGCCAAGCGAATATTGCCGCCGGTATTTCTAAGCGCCGCAACGATCGCGTGCATCTCATGGCTGCTCAGGTCCTGGGCGGGTTGTGGTTCGTAAGCAGGCGCCGGTGCGCGAGGCCTGGCGTCCAGGGGTAGATCGCTCGGCTGGATCAGTTCGCTGGTGGCCAGGTTGGTCGCCCGTTCGATGGCATTTTCCAGCTCGCGCACATTGCCCGGCCAGGCGTAGGCGGTTAACAATTCCAGCGCCTGCGGGGTAAAACCCTGCACCGCTTTACGCAGCGAGCGGGCACAGCGCGCAAGGAAGTGCCGCGCCAGCAGCGGGATGTCTTCGCGGCGCATGCGCAGGGGCGGCACGGTCAGGTTGAGCACGTTGAGGCGGTAATAGAGGTCTTCGCGGAAGGCGCCCTCGGCCACCGCCTGGCTGAGGTTGCGGTGGGTCGCGGCGATGATGCGCACGTCCACGGGCCGCGAGCTTTTCGCGCCGACTCGGGTGATTTCGCCCTCCTGCAACACGCGCAGCAAACTCACCTGGGCGTCGAAGGACATATCACCGATTTCATCCAGGAAAATCGTACCGCCATCGGCCAGTTCGAACTTGCCCGCCGAGCCGCCTCGGGCCGAGCCGGTGAACGCGCCCTCGACATGCCCGAACAGTTCGCTTTGCACCAGGTCGCGGGGGATTGCGCCGCAGTTGACCGCCACAAACGGGCCGTTGGCGCGGTCGCTGGCGTTGTGGATGGCCTGGGCGAACAGCTCTTTGCCGGTGCCGCTTTCACCGAGGATCAAGGTGGTGGATTCACTGCGACTGGCGATGCGCCCCAGGTGCAATGCGTCCTGGATCGCCCTCGACGTGCCCTGGATGGTCTCGAAGGTGTAGCGCGCCTGGGTGCTGATGATGCGCCGGGTGATCTCGCGAATCCGCCGGTTTTCGCGCAGCGACACGATCACCCCGCCCTGCTCCAGCGGGCACACCGAGACCAGGCAGGCGAGTTGCGTGCGGTCATGCAGGTGGAAGGTGCAGTCGAGGTCACGCACCGCCTCACGGCTGCGCAGCAGCAACGCGTCGCTCAATTCGCTGCGGGCCAGTTGCTGGAACGGGCTGCCGAGCAGCTCCAGGCCGACGCGAAACAGCTGCCGGGCATAACGGTTGAGGGCCTTGATGCAGCCGCGCTCATCCAGCACCACCAGGCCTTCGTTGAGGACTTCGAGCACGGTTTGCTGTTCTGCCAGTAAAGCCTGCAGGGCCATTTGCCGCGAGACCGCATCGGCGGCGGCCTGCACGGTGCCGAGGGTGTGGAAGTGAAACCAGCCGGGTTCGGCAGTCAGTGTCAGCATCGCCACGGTTTCGCCCTGGGCATTCTTGATCGGCGCGGCGGCGCAGTGCATGCGGCGCTGGCGCAGGCCGCTGGCGAAGTTTTCTTCGGCCAGCACGTACACCAGGCGGTCTTCGGCCAGGGCCAGGCCGGTGCAATTGGTGCCCTGCACCGACTCCAGCAAACGGCTGCCGATGGGGGTGATGTCCAGCCCGCAGAAATACAAGGTGGTGCCGTCGGCATCGGTGAGGTTGATATGGCCGCGCGGGTTGTAGGCCAGCAAGCCATGCATGACTTGCGCCGCAGCTTCGATCAGCACGCGGTGGCTGGCGAGGGTCGCCGCCAGGGTCTCTGGGGCGACGAAGCGGTAGTGGCTGTCGTCCGGGTCGATGGCTGCGTCGACGCTGCGCCGCCAGGATTCCCAGATCACCTGGCGCACCTCGGCCGGGCGTTCGAGATGACCGGCCAGGCACGCGCGCCAGGCCTGCTCCAACGTGGCCACCGGGCCTTCGTTCAGCGACGCCGGGCCCAGAGCCGTGAGGTAATCGAGATCTTGCACACTGAACGCCAAGCTCATGCGGGTATCCATGTTCACGTTTTTGACATGTCAGTATAGACATGTCATCAGAATGAACACTTATTGTTTATGCGATAGCTATAAACCCTTAACTATCAATAAGTTATAAATTGGCACAGTGATTGCTCTTACCCCTTTACCCACCAGGACTGTCCTGGGGCCAACAATAAAAAGGGGTCATTGCATGAGTACACAGAACATCCGCCTGGGCTTGATCGGTGCTGGCCGCATGGGCAGCTTCCACGGCCTGACCGCCGCGCGGCACATTCCCGGCGCCTGCCTTGCCGCCATCGCCGACCCGACCCCCGGCCAGGCCGCACGCCTGGCGGCGGAACTGGGCGTGACCAAGGTCTACACCGACCCGCAGCAATTGCTCGATGACCCGGATATCGACGGCGTACTCATCGCCGCCCCGGCTCGCAGCCACGCCGAGCTGGTGATCAGCGCCGCCCGCGCCGGCAAAGGGATCTTCTGCGAAAAACCCATGGCCATCACCCTCGATGAAGCCGACCGCGCCATCGCGGCCGCCGCCGATGCCCGCGTGCCGTTGCAGGTCGGGTTCAACCGGCGTTTCGCCAAGAGCTTTCGCACCGCCCACCTCGATGTAGTCGCCGGCCGTATCGGCACCCCGCAACTGCTGCGCTCGCTGACCCGTGATCCGGCGCTGAACAACCCGGCCAACTCGCCGCAATGGGTGATCTTCCTCGAAACCCTGATCCACGACTTCGATACGCTGCGCTACCTCAACCCCGGTGCCGAAGCGGTGCAGGTGCACGTGATGGCCGACGCGCTGATCGCACCTGAATACAAACGCAAAGGCTTCCTCGACACCGCCGTGGTCACGATCCGCTTTGACAACGGCGCGATTGCCACCGCCGAGGCCAACTTCCAGGCCGTGTATGGCTACGACGTGCGCGGCGAAGTGTTTGGCAGCGCCGGCATGCTGACCATGGGCGGCGTGCAGGATAGCGACCTGGTGCGCTACCTGGCCCCGGGCATCCAGGCCGACACCCAGCGCCTGGACACCGACCTGCTGCGCGACGCCTACATCGCCGAACTCAACCACTTCGCCGACTGCCTGCGCACCGGCGCCAAGCCCCTGGCCAGCGGCGAAGATGCCCGCGCAGCGCTGGCAATTGCACGTGCGTGCATCACCTCGTTCGAAACCGGCCAGGCGGTGGCGGTATGAGCCCGTTCAAACTGGCGATCAGTGCCGAGATGGTGTTTCTCGACCTGCCGATTATCGAGCGGGTCAAACGCATTCATGCACTCGGCTTCAGCGCCGAAATCTGGGACTGGACCACCAAGGACATCAGCGCCCTCGCCGCCACCGGTGCAGATTTTACCTCGATGACCGGCTACATCAGCGGCACCCTCACCGACCCCGACGGCATCCGCCAACTGCTCGAAACCGCTCGCGAGTCCCTGGGCGTTGCCGAGCGCCTGAACTGCCCCAGCCTCAACCTGCACGGCACCGGCCTGGGCGACGGCGGCCTGCCAGTGCAGCCGGTCAGCCAGACCACCGGACGCATGTGGCTGAGCGCGTGCAAGACCCTGGAAAAAATCGCCCGCCTGGGGGAAGACGCCGGCCGCGTCTTCCTGCTGGAAAACCTCAACACCGAGGTCGACCATCCCGGCGTGCCGTTCGCCCGTGCCGACGACACCCTGGCGTTGATCGAAGCCGTGGGCAGCCCGCATTTGAAGATGAACCTGGACCTGTACCACGCGCAAATCGGCGAAGGCAACCTGATCGAATTGATACAGCGCGCCGGTTCCGCCATCGGCGAAATCCAGGTGGCCGACGTGCCCGGGCGCAAGGAGCCCGGCACCGGCGAAATCCACTACCCGGCCATTGCCCGGGCCTTGCACGCCATGGGCTACAGCGGCGTGGTCGGCCTCGAAGGCTGGGCCAGCGGCGACAGTGAGCTGGCGCTGCAGCGTTTCCGCCAAGCGTTCACCCTATAACAATAAAAGGAACCTCCCTATGCATCGCCAATCATTGATCGTTGCTGCTTTTTTACTGCTGTTCAGCCAATGGAGTTTCGCCACTTACCGCATCGGCGTGAGCATCGCGCGGGTCGACGACAACTTCATGACCTACGTGCGCAGCGGCCTGGAAGCCGCCGCCAAGCAACAGGACGTGCAGATCCAGTTCGAAGACGCCCAGGGTGATGTGGTGCGCCAGCTCAACCAGGTCGAAGGCTTCCTCAACCAGAAAGTCGACGCAGTGATTGTGTTGCCGGTGGACACCTCCGCCACCGCCAACATGACCCGCGCGGCCGTCGCCAGCAAAATCCCGCTGGTGTACGTCAACCGTCATCCGGATGAGCGCACCTTGCCCAAAGGCGTGGTCACCGTGGCGTCCAACGACATCGAGGCCGGGCAATTGCAGATGCGCTACCTCGCCGAGAAACTCGGAGGCAAAGGCAACGTGGCGATCATCATGGGCGACCTTGCGCAGAACGCCACCCATGACCGCACCGAGGGCGCCAAGCAGGTGCTCAAGGATTTCCCGGGGATCAAGATCGTCGAGCAGCAAAGTGCCGAGTGGCAGCGCAGCAAAGGCATGGACCTGACCAGCAACTGGCTGCTGGCGGGGACGCAGTTTGATGCGATCGTGGCGAATAACGACGAAATGGCGATTGGCGCGGCCATGGCGTTGCAGCAGTCGGGCAAGGCCAAGGGTGAAGTGGCGATTGTCGGCATCGACGGCTTGCCGGACGGGTTGGCAGCGATCAAGCGTGGCCTGCTCACCGCCTCAGTGTTCCAGGACCCCAAGGCCCAGGCGAGCAAGGCCGTGGAGTCGGCGGTGCGGATGATCAAGGGCGAGCCGATTGAATCGGAGGTGTGGGTGCCGTTTGAGTTGATCAAGCCGGAGCAGGTGGCAGTCTTCGAGCAGCGCTATAAATAAACTGAAGTATGCACCGCAGCCTGCTTTTGATCTGGCTTGTGATTTTGATCTGAGGCGCCCCGTCAACCACGCTGGCCGAACGCAGGCTTTGGAGCGTGGGTAACCCGGCAGGACGCCGGGTTAGCCGCGCTGGGCCAAGGATGGCCCATCGCGGCGGCCCACGGATTCAAGCCGGAGTGGGCATGCCGAGCCTAGGCGAGGTGCCGAGTGGTGGGGCGAAGACCTTTTGGTTACTTTTGGGGCGTTTGCCAAAAGTGACCCGCTGTAAGAGCGGAACCCCAAGCCGCCGTTACCGCAGCAACGGATATGTACACAGTTCCCATCCCCCCGGCCTCAGTCCAAATCACTCGCCTCATGCCGCTCGGCCAACTGCTCATGGGCCTCACCCGAAACCCGGTTCACCCGCCGCCCCCGCTGCACCGCCGGCCGCGCCTCAATCGCCTCGGCCCAACGCAGCACATGCTTGTACTCGTGCACCGACAGAAACTGCGCCGACTCACCATACAACCGGCCCTTCACCAACCCGCCATACCAAGGCCAAATCGCGATATCCGCGATGGTGTACTCATCCCCGGCAATGTACTCACTCACCGCCAGGCGCTGATTCAGCACATCCAGCTGACGCTTGGTCTCCATGGCAAACCGATTGATCGCGTACTCCATCTTGCTCGGCGCATACGCATAGAAATGCCCAAACCCACCGCCCAGGTACGGCGCGCTGCCCATCTGCCAGAACAACCACGACAGGCACTCCGCGCGGGCCGCCGGCTCAGTGGGAAAAAACGCGCCAAACTTCTCCGCCAGGTAATGCAAGATCGCACCCGATTCGAAAATGCGAATTGGCGTAGTGCCGCTGTGGTCCATCAACGCCGGAATCTTCGAGTTCGGATTGACCGCAACAAACCCGCTGCCGAACTGGTCGCCATCGCCGATCTTGATCAGCCACGCATCGTATTCCGCGCCGCTGTGCCCCAGGGCCAGCAGCTCTTCGAGCAGGATCGTGACTTTCTGCCCATTTGGCGTGGCCAGGGAATACAGCTGCAGCGGGTGCTTGCCCACCGGCAGTGGCTTATCGTGAGTCGCGCCGGCGATGGGCCGGTTGATGCTGGCGAAAGTGCCGCCGCTCTCGGTGTCCCAGGTCCAGACCTTGGGTGGGACATAGCTGGATGAATCGGTCATGCTCACTGCTCCTGAGGCGCTTGGGATCAACGAATTCACCTGCATCTTACCGATTGGCTCACATTCAGGTACCCCCAACATGACCGACCGGCTCGAAGACATCCTCGCCGACCACCTGAATGTGCTGTTCTGCGGCATCAACCCCGGCAAGGGTTCCGCCGCCCTCGGCCTGCACTTTGCCAACCGCAGCAACCGCTTCTGGCGCACCCTGCACCTGGCCGGTTTTACGCCCCATGAGCTCCGACCCGAAGACGGCCGCACGCTGCTGCACTACCACTGCGGCCTGACCACCGTGGTGGAGCGCCCCACCGCCAGCGCAGGCGAGTTGGCGCGGCATGAATTCACCGATGCGGCGGCCGCCTTCGAGGCGAAAATCCGCCGATGTGCGCCGCGCTTTGTGGCCTTCCTCGGCAAGCCGGGCTACAGCGCGCTATCTGGCCAACGTGAAATTGCCTGGGGGTTGCAGACGCAATTGCTCTGCGGCGCGGCGGTGTGGGTGCTGCCCAACCCCAGCGGGCGCAACCTGGCGTTCAGCCTGGAGCAATTGGTGCAGGCCTATCGGCAATTGCGCGAGGCGGTCGAGTCGCCTTAATCTCTGGGGCCAATCGTCCTGATAGCAATGGAGGCTTCATGAAACTGATCGGCATGCTGGACTCGCCCTACGTGCGCCGCGTGGCCATTTCCCTGGAGTTGTATGGGGTGGATTTTGAACATGAGCCCCTGTCGGTGTTTCGCACCTTCGACGAATTTGCGCAGATCAACCCGGTGGTCAAGGCCCCTACCCTGGTGCTGGACGATGGCACGGTGCTGATGGATTCGAGCCTGATCCTGAATTACCTCGAAGCCCTGGCCCCGGCCGATAGAAAGCTGCTGCCTCAGCAACCCAGGGCACTGGCCAAGGACCTGCAACTGCTGGGCCTGGCCCTGGCGGCCTGCGAGAAAAGCGTGCAGATCGTCTATGAGCACAACCTGCGCCCGGCCGAGAAGCTGCACGCCCCCTGGCTCGACCGCGTGACCGGCCAATTGCTGGCGGCGTATGCGCTGCTGGACAAGCAACTGCCTGACAGTGAGGCACTTACCCAGGCGTCGATCACGGCGGCCGTGGCCTGGTCGTTCAGCCAGCTCACTGTGGCGTCGGTGGTGAAGGCGGATGCGTTTGCCAACCTGAAGCGGCATGCCGAAAGGCTGGAGCAGCATCCCGCCTTCAAGCGTTACCCGATCGAGTAAGCACCGCAGTGCAAATGTGGGAGGGGGCAAGCCCCCTCCCACATTGGATCTTCATATGGCTGAGGTTTTGGGTTAGACCCAGCCGCCATCCACAATGAAGTTCTGCGCCGAACACATCGCCGACGCGTCCGAGGCCAAAAACAGCGCCATATTGGCGATGTGTTCCGGCAACACACTGCCCGGCAGGCACTGGCTGCGGGCGATCAGTTCACGGGCGGCATCATCCACCCACATTGCCAGCTGTTTTTCGGTCATGACCCAGCCCGGCACCAGCGTGTTGACGCGGATACCACTGGGCCCCAGTTCCCGGGCCAAGCCACGGGTCATGCCATGGGCCGCAGCCTTGGCAGCCGCGTACACCGGGTAGCCTGCGGACGCCATCATCCAGCCCACCGAGCCGAGGTTGATGATCGACCCGCCACCGGCGCTTTTCATCATCGGCGCCACCGCCTTACTCGCCAGAAATGCGTGCTTGAGGTTGACCGAAATCAGCTTGTCGAACAGCTCCGAGTCGACCTCTTCCAGGGTATGGCGCACGTCGTTGGCGGCGTTGTTCACCAGCACCGTGATCGGCCCGAGCGAATGCTCAAAGCGCCCGATTGCCGCGCGGTAGGCAATTTCATCGGTGATGTCGCAATAACCGAACTCGACCGTATGCCCCTGGGAACTCAACAGCGCCGCCAGGCGTTCGCCCTGGCTTTGGGCGCGGTCCACAAAACCGACCTTGGCACCCTGCGCGGCGAAGGCCCGCACCATGAACTCACCAATCCCCGAAGCGCCCCCGGAGATCAGCACGGTCTTGCCCTTGAGGTCCGGGTAAAGGGCAGCTTGAGTAGTCATATAACGTTCGCCTCGCTTAAATAGTCTTATTTTATTTTGCAAACACGCGGTAAAAGGCTATAAATCTGCTGTCTTATCGACAAAATATCGCACATTAGTAGAACTATTCCAGTCATAACAACAAAAGGAAGTTCGATCATGAAGCACCCTCGATACCTGCTTTCGGGCCTTGCCATGTCCATGCTGATCGCCAGCGGCGGCGCCCAGGCCGCAGGGCTCAGCAGCGAGCACAAAGCCTTCGGTAAAACCAATGACGGCACTGCCGTCGAACAGTACATCCTGCGTAACAGCCACGGCATGCAAGCCACGGTGATCACCTACGGCGGCGTGTTGCAGTCGCTCAAGGTGCCGGATAAAAACGGCAAGGTCGAAGACGTGGTACTCGGCTTCGACACGGTGCAGGGCTACCAGGGCGGCACCGCGTTTTTCGGCGCGACCATCGGGCGCTTCGGCAATCGCCTGGCCGGTGGCGCGTTTGAACTCGATGGCAAACGCTTCCAGGTGCCGCTCAACGACGGTCCCAACTCATTGCATGGCGGCGCCCAGGGCTTCGACAAGCACGTGTGGAAAGCCGAAGCGGTCAAGGCCAAGGACTCGGTCGGCGTGAAGCTCAGTTACCTGTCCAAGGACGGTGAGATGGGCTTCCCCGGCAACCTGAAAACCGAAGTCACCTACAGCCTCAACGACAACAACGAACTGCACATCGACTACAAAGCCACTACCGACAAACCCACGGTGCTCAACCTCACCAACCACAGCTACTTCAACCTGGCCGGCGCAGGCAACGGCGACATCCTCAAGCAAGTCGCCACCTTGCATGCCAGCCATTACACGCCGGTGAATGCCACGTTGATCCCGACTGGTGAGCTGGCGCCGGTGGCGGGCACGCCGATGGATTTCCTCAAACCCACGCCGATCGGCCAGCACATCAAGGACGATCACCCGCAGCTTAAATTCGCCGAGCCGAAGCAAGGTGGATTTGACTTCAACTGGGCACTGGATACCAAGGGCGATATCAAGCAGCTCGCCGCCGAGGTACATGACCCGGCGTCCGGTCGGCGTTTGCAGCTATACACCACCGAGCCTGGGGTGCAGTTCTATACCAGCAACTTCCTCGATGGAACGGTGAAGGGCAAGGCTGGCAAGACTTATCAGCACTGGAGCGGGTTTACGCTGGAGACCCAGCATTTTCCGGATGCGCCCAACCAATCTTCCTTTGCATCGACCCGCCTGAACCCGGGACAGACCTACAGCCAGAACACCATCTTCAAGTTCACCGCTGATTAAAATTGTGGGAGGGGGCTTGCCCCCGATGAGGGTGTGTCAGTTGATAAATCTGTAACTGGCCCACCGCTATCGGGGGCAAGCCCCCTCCCACATTGGATTTTCGCAGGGTTGGAATTTAGCGTTGTTTCATGCGGTCGATGACCACGGCCAGCAGCAGGATCGAACCCCGGATCACGTACTGGTAAAAGGTATCGATGTTCTTCAGGTTCATCGCATTCTCGATGATCGCTAGAATCAACACCCCGGCGATCACGTGGCGAATCATGCCCACCCCGCCGCTCAGCGACACCCCGCCCAGCACGCACGCCGAGATCACCGTGAGCTCAAAACCCTGGCCGATCATCGGCTGGCCCGAGGTCATGCGCGACGCCAGGATCACCCCGGCCAACGCACCGATCACGCCGTGCACGGCGAAGATCAGGATCTTGGTGCGGTCCACGTTCACCCCGGCCAGCAACGCCGCTTCCGGGTTGCCGCCGATGGCCATGGTGTTGCGCCCGTAGGTGGTGTAGTTGAGCAGCCAGCCGAAAAACATAAAGCACACAATGGTGATCAGGATCGGCACCGGCACGCCCAGTAGCTGGCCGTTGCCGAACACGAAGAACTGCTCCTGGGACACACCCACCGCCTTGCCGTTGGCAAAGATGTAGGCCAGGCCGCGCACGATCTGCATGGTCGCCAGGGTAGTAATCAGAGCGTTGACCCGCAGCTTGGCGATCACGATGCCGTTGATCAACCCGACGATCAGGCCCATCAGCAGCGCCGCGCCGATGCCGAGCATCACGCTGTCAGTGTCGCGCATCACAATCGCCGCGACCACACCAGCGCAGGCGATCACCGAGCCAACTGACAGGTCGAAGTGCCCCGAGGCCAGGCAGAACAGCATGGTGCACGCGGCGATGCCCACCGTGGAAATCGCCAGGCCGAGCCCGCGCATGTTCAGGGGCGAGAGGAAGTTGTCGATCAGCAAGGCGCAGAGCAAAAAGATACTCACCGCCGCCAGCAGCATGGCCCAGTTGTCGAGCAATGCACGCATATCGAGGGGTTTGCGCGGGGTTGCCAGCGCGTTGTGTGGGGTGTTCATAGTCGTCTCTCAGTTCGCCAGGCCGCGTGGCAAGGCCAGCTGCAGCAGGTTGGATTCAGTCGCGTGTTCGCGGGCTTGTTCGCCACGCATGGCGCCTTCGCACAGCACCAGGATGCGGTCGGAAATGCCCATCACTTCCATCAGGTCGCTGGACACCACAATCACCGCAATACCTTGGGCCGCGAGGTTATGGATGATCTGGTAGATCTCGGCCTTGGCGCCGATATCGATGCCGCGGGTCGGCTCGTCCAGCAGCAGGACTTTCATCGGCATCGACAGCCAACGGCCGAGAATGGCCTTCTGCTGATTGCCGCCGGACAGGTACATGATTTTCTGCGCCGCGTTCGGGGTTTTGACTTTCATCGCCGTGATCTGCCGGTCGGCGTTGCCCTTCTCCCAGCCCTCGCGCAGCAGCCAGCCAAACGCCGAGTGGGCGCCACGCGCACTGATGTTGATGTTCTCGGCGACACTGGACAGCGGGATGATGCCTTCTTTCTTGCGGTCTTCCGGGCATAGCAGTACGCCGGCGGCGATGGCATCGCGGGGTGAGCGCAACTGCAGTTTTTCACCGCACAATTCCAGGCTGCCGGCGCTGGCACGTTCCAAGCCACTGAGCAGACGAAACAGCTCCGTGCGCCCTGCCCCCACCAGCCCGAACAGGCCGAGGATTTCGCCCTTGCGCACGTCAAAGCTGACCGGCTCACGCAGGCCCGGGCCGAGCAAACCATCCACCTTCAGCGCGACGTCGCCATGCGCACGCGGTCGATAGTCATAGATGTCCTGGATATCGCGACCGACCATGCAGGTCACCAACTGGTCATGGGTCAGCGCGCCCATGTCCTCGAAGGTGCGCACATAACGGCCGTCCTTGAACACGGTGACCGCATCGCAGATACGGAACACTTCCTCCATGCGGTGAGACACGTACAGCACCACTTTGCCCTCGTCGCGCAGGCGCGTGATGATCGCCATCAACCGGTCGATCTCCCGCGCCGACAGGCTACTGGTCGGCTCATCGAAGGCAATCACCTGGGCACCACGGGACAGCGCCTTGGCGATTTCGACCAGTTGGCGCTGGCCGAGGGACAGCCGCCCGAGCTTGGTGTCCGGGTCGATTTCATCCGCCAGGCCCTTGAGGCACGCCAGGGCCTGCTTGCGCAGCAGCCCCCGGTTGACCACGCCGAAGCGCGACGGCAGGTGTCCGAGAAACAGGTTCTCGGCCACCGTCATCTCCGGCACCAGGTGCAGCTCCTGGTGGATCACCGCGACGCCGCTGGCGATGCTGTCGGCGGCGCATTTGAAGGCCATGGTCTGCGCGCCGATCTGCACGCTGCCACTCGACGGAATGTAGGCGCCACCAAGAATCTTCAGCAGCGTCGACTTGCCCGCGCCGTTCTCGCCCATCAGGGCGTGCACCTGGCCCGGATGGGCGCTGAAGCTGATGCCGTCCAGCGCCTTGACCCCGGGAAACGTCTTGCCGATGCCGTCAAAACGCAGGGCGGCGGCGGTCATTGCCACAGACCGATTTTGGTCAGTTCTTCCTTGAAGTTCTCGCGGGTGATCAGGGTCACTTCATCCATCGCGGTGTACTTCGGTGGTTCGGTGCCTTTGGTGACCCACTCGTACATCATCAGCGCGGTGTTGTAGCCCTCGATATGCGGGCTAGGCAGCATCGAGCCGAAGAAGCCGCTGTTGGGTTTTTTCAGTTCGCCGATGGCGTCGGTGCCATTGATGCCGATGCCGATCACGTTGGCGGCCTTGAAGCCGGCGCTTTCGGTAGCGCGCACGCCGCCGAGCACGGTGTTGTCGTTCATGCCGCCGATGATCAGGTTTTTCGCGCCGCTGGGCAGCTTGACCAGCGCCGAGTTGGTGGCGTCCATGCTGCCCGGTACGTCAAGGGTCTTGGCGGCGGTGAACAGGATGTGGTCCTTGGGGAAGCCTGCGTCTTCGAGGGATTTGACCGAGCCGTCGGTGCGCTTCTTGCCGGTGTCGAGTTCGTTGAAGGTGTTGATCACCGCGTAGGTTTCCTTCCAGTCCCAGCCGCGTTTTTTCGCCTCTGCAGCCATGGCCGCGCCCTGCTTCTGGCCCACTTCAAAGGCGGCCATGCCCAGGTACGGCACGTCTTCCATGAAGGCGCCCTTGGCATCGACAAAACGGTCATCCACGGCAATCACTTTCAAGCCGTTGGCCTTGGCCTTGGCGACGATGGCCGGGCCGAGGGACACGTCCGGCGGGCAGATCACGAAGCCCTTGGCGCCATTGGCGGCCAGGCTGTCGATGGCCGAGAGGGTTTTTTCGCCATCCGGCACGGCGATCTTGATTACGGTAAAGCCATGCTCCTTGCCGGCTTTTTCGGCAAAGGCCCACTCGGTCTGGAACCACGGCTCTTCAGCCTGTTTGACCAGGAAACCGATCTTCACTTCTTCAGCGGTTGCGAGGCTGCTGAGGCTGCTTAAAGCAACGGCAGCGGCAAGGACGCGTAGAACCTTTTTCATGAACGACACCTCTTGTTGTTGTTTTTGAGTAGCGGGGTTTAACCGGCGAAGCGGTGGCAGGGTTTGCCAGGTACGTCAACTTCAATGGCCAATACCGCGCCGTCCAATGGGTGATCCAAAGGGCTGGCAGCACTGGTGATGTACAAGGTGGTGAGATTCGGGCCACCGAATACGCAACTGGTGGGGCGGCTGACGGGCAGTTCGATGATGCGGTCGACCTCGCCGTCCGGGCTCAGGCGCAGCAGGCAGCTGCCGTCCCAGCGGGCGTTCCAGATATAGCCTTCGGCGTCCATGGCCGAACCATCCGGCCCGCCACGCTCATGCGGGCCGAACCAGACCTGGGCGGGTTCAAGTTGGCCGTCGGGTTGGATGGCATGGCGGTACAGCGTGCCGTCCAGGCTGTCGCCGAAGTGCACCTGGCCGCCGTCGTCGCTCCAGAGCAAGGTATTGGGAATGCCCAGCCCGTGCAGCAGCGGCGTGACCTGCCCGCCTGCATCGATGCGAAACAAGCCACCGGAGCGCCGCGTGATCGACAGGTCTTCGCCCGCCTCGCCAATGTTGTTTTGCATGGTGCCCAGCCACAGGCGACCCTGGGCATCGCAGCGCGCTTCATTGCCACGGTTGCCGGCTTGCGGGTCGGCCACGCACAGCAGGGTCAGCGCCTCGGTGGCGAGGTCGAGGCGATAGACGCCGCTGCTCAAGGTCACCAGCGCATCGCCGCTTTCACACGGGATAAACGCCGAGACATGCTCGGGCAATTGCCAGATCTGCAACTGCCCGCCCAGCAGGCGCAAGGCCTGTTTGCCGGCGATATTCACCCAGTACAGCGCCTGGGTCGGTGCGTCCCAGAACGGGCCTTCGCCCAATTGCGCCCGGTGCGCGGTGACAGCTTGAAGCGACATGTTGCCTCCTGGATTGTTATTTTTCTCAGGCGTTGCGTTACAGCGAGTCGCGGGATGGCGTGCCATCCACCAGCCGCTGGATACGCAACGGGTTGGCGTTTTTCAACGCGTCGGGCAGCAGGCTATCAGGGTAATTCTGGAAGCACACGGGGCGCAGGAAACGATCGATGGCCAAGGTGCCGACCGAGGTGCCACGGGCATCCGAGGTGGCCGGGTACGGGCCGCCGTGCACCATCGAATCGCAGACCTCCACGCCAGTCGGGTAGCCGTTGAGCAGGATGCGCCCGACCTTCTGTTCCAGCAGCGGCGTGAGTTCGGCGAACTGTTGGAAGTCGGCCGGTTCGCCAATGATCGTCGCCGTCAGCTGGCCGTGCAGGCCGTGCAACGCCGCGCTGAGCTGGGCTTGATCGGCCACTTCGACAAACACCGTGGTGGGGCCGAAGACCTCTTCCTGCAGCACTTCATCGCCGTCGAGCAACAGGCTTGCATCCGCCTTGAACAGCTGCGGCTGGGCCTGGCTGCCGGATTGCGCAGTGCCCGCCAGATGCCGGATGCCAGGGTGCGCCAGCAGGGCTGCCAGGCCTTTGCCATAGCTGCTCAAGGTGCCGGCGTTGAGCATGGTTTGCGCCGGTTGCTCGCCGATCAGTCGGGCCACTTGTTGGGTAAACGCGGTGAATTCAGGCGAAGCGATACCGATCACCAGGCCGGGGTTGGTGCAGAACTGGCCGCAACCCTGCACCACCGAGGCGGTCAGGTCACGCGCGACAGCTTCCGCGCGCGCTTGCAGCGCCTGGGGCAACACGATCACCGGGTTGATGCTCGACATCTCGGCAAACACCGGGATCGGCTGTGGGCGCGCCGCCGCCATGTCGCACAGGGCGCGGCCGCCCTTGAGCGAGCCGGTAAAGCCGACCGCCTGGATCGCCGGATGCTTGACCAATGCCTCACCGACGCCGCCGCCGAAGATCATATTGAACACGCCGGCCGGCATTTCGGTGGCCTCGGCCGCGCGAATGATTGCATTGGCCACCTGTTCAGCCGTAGCCATATGCCCGCTGTGGGCCTTGAACACCACCGGGCAGCCGGCCGCCAGTGCGGCAGCGGTGTCGCCACCGGCGGTGGAAAACGCCAGCGGGAAGTTGCTGGCGCCGAACACCGCGACCGGGCCCAGGCCGATGCGGTATTGGCGCAGGTCCGGACGTGGCAGCGGCTGGCGCTCGGGCAGGGCCTTGTCGATACGCGCGCCGTAGAAATCGCCGCGACGCAGCACCGTGGCGAACAAACGCATCTGGCCGCTGGTACGCCCGCGCTCGCCTTTGATACGTGCAGCAGGCAATGCGGTTTCGCGGCATACCAGCTCAACGAAGTTATCGCTCAAGGCATCGAGTTCGTCGGCTATTGCGTCGAGGAACTGCGCGCGGCGCGCGGCACTCAACGCGCGGTACGCCGGGTAAGCCTGCGCGGCGGCCTTGGCGGCGGCGTCGACTTCCTCCGGGGTGGCCTGGTAGAAAGCCTGGGGCAAGGCTTCGCCGGTGGTTGCGTCGACACTCTGCAAGGTAATGCTGCCGTTGGCGCTGCGCTGGCCGCCGATGAAGTTGTGGCCGAGGAACTGGGTCATGAAGCTCTCCTTAAAGGGGGGTGACTTGGCCGGGCTCGAATACAGCGTCTGCCTGCCCGACCGTGTTCACCAGCGGCGCGCCGAACTCGGCCTGGCTGATCTCGAATACGTCGCCCGGCTGGGTACGTATACCGTCGGCAAATGACAAGGTGGCGGTGCCGAAGAAGTGAATGTGCACGTCGCCCGGTTTCAAGAACTGGCTGTATTTGAAGTGGTGGTATTCGAGGTTTTCCAGGCTGTGGCACATATTGGCCTCGCCACTGAGGAATTCGTTCCGCCAGATTTCCTCGCCGTTACGCAGGATGCGGCTGGTACCGGCCAAGTGCTGGGGCAATTCGCCGACGCGCAGCTCGGGGCCATAGCTGCAACTGCGCAGCTTGGAATGGGCCAGGTACAGGTAATTCTTGCGCTCCATCACATGGTCGGAGAATTCATTGCCCACTGCGAAGCCCAGCCGATAGGGTTTGCTGTCCGGGCCGATCACGTACAGGCCGCCGATCTCGGGTTCTTCACCGGCATCCTCGGCGAACGGCGGCACCGGGAAGGCCTGGCCCGGGCGCACGACGATGCTGCCGTCGCCTTTATAAAACCACTCCGGTTGCACACCGGCCTGGCCGGCGGCGGGTTTGCCGCCCTCCACGCCCCATTTGAAGATGCGCATGGTGTCGGTCAAGGCGCTGTCGTCGCCGGCCTGGTGCATCTTGTCGCGCGCCGAGGCGCTGCCGAGGTGGGTCAGGCCGGTGCCGCTGATCAACATATGGGCCGGGTCGGGATGATCCAACGGTGGCAGGATTTTCTGTTCGGCGAGCAGCGCGGCGTAGTCATGGCTGTCGCCCAGGCCGAGGCTGTCGACCTGCTGCTGCAACTTGACGCCCGCTTCGATGGCGGCCAGTGCCAGTTCGCGCACGCTATGGGCGCTGCGCACTTCGCGCAGTTGCTTGCCTTCCACCACGCCAACGCGGCGCTCGCCATTATTGAGTTCGAACTGCACTAAACGCATGAAGGTTCTCCTAGATTAAGGTCGTGTGGCGCCACGGGCACTGGCGGCGAATTGGTCGGCGGGCAGCACGTGCTTGCGCTCCAGCAGGCGGTAGACCACGCCGGTCAGCAGCAGCCCGAACACCATCACGGCGGACAGGAAGTACAAGCCCGAGGCCAGGTTGCCGGTGTATTCCTTGAGCGCGCCGATCACGAACGGGCCGATATAGCCGCCGAGGTTGCCCACCGAGTTGATCAAGGCAATGCCCGCCGCCGCACTGGCGCCGGCAAAGAACCGCCCGGGCAAGGTCCAGAACACCGCCGTGCAGGAAAACAGCGCAAACGCCGCCAGGCACAGCGCGGCTATTTGCAGCACTGGCGCGCTCAGCCAGGCGCTGCAGAACAGGCCGATGGCACCCAGCACATAGAGCACGGCGAGGTGTCCGTAGCGGTCGTTCAAACGGTCGGAGCTGCGCGGGATGATCAGCAAACCGATGATGCCGAAGATGTACGGCACGGCCGAGATGAACCCGGTGGTGAGGTCGCTGCCGCCGAACTGCTTGATCAAGGTCGGCAGCCACAGGCCGAGGCCGTAGATGCTCAGGGTCACCGGCAGGTAGAACAGCGCCAGCAGCAACACGCGTTTGTCTTTGAGGGCGTGCAGCGGGTTGCCGTGGCGGGTCTGGCCATAGGCTTGCAGGTCCTTGGCCAGCTCGCCGGCGAGCCAGGTTTTTTCGCTCTCGCTCATCCACTTGACCTGCTGGGGGCCGTCCGGCAGGTAACGCAGCACCGGCCAGGTCAGCAGGATCGCCGGGGTGCCGATCACGATAAACAGCCACTGCCAGCCGTGCAGGCCGAGGATGCCGTCCATGCCCAGCAGGCCGCCGGACACCGGGCCGGTGATCATCATCGCAATCGGTTGGGACAGGATAAACAGCCCGAGGATCTTGCCGCGATGGCGCACCGGGAACCACTGGGTGATGTAGTACAGCACGCCGGGGAAGAAGCCCGCCTCCCCCGCGCCGAGCAAAAAGCGCATCACATAGAAGCTGTGCGGGCCCTGCACGAAGGCCATGCCGATGGTGATGGCGCCCCAGGTGATCATGATGCGCGCAAACCAGCGCCGGGCGCCGAAGCGGTCGAGCATCAGGTTGCTGGGGATCTCGAACAGGAAGTAGCCAATGAAGAACAACCCCGCACCCAGGCCGTAGGCCGCATCACCGATGCCGACGTCGGCGCCCATGTGCAGCTTGGCAAAGCCCACGGCGGAGCGGTCCACGTAGGCAATGAGGTACAGCAGGATCAGGAAGGGAATCAGTTTCAGCGTGATGCGCCGGATAAGGCGCAGTTCCTCGCTCATGGGATCGATCTCCGAATTGTTGTTCTTATATGAAGCTCGGGGGACGCCTCTCGCGAAAAACCGCCAGGGCAATACCTCAGTTAAGCCAGACTATATAGTATGACTATTTGCAAAACAACACTTCCAAACCGAACATTTTGCGCTTATGTTTAGCCGTAGAGAGAACATATAGTCATACAATAAGAGAATCGATCATGTCTGATAAAAAGCCCGGCCTACGCTCTGCCCAGTGGTTTGGTACCGCCGACAAAAACGGCTTCATGTACCGCAGCTGGATGAAGAATCAGGGCATTGCCGACCATCAGTTCCATGGCAAGCCGATCATCGGTATCTGCAACACCTGGTCGGAGCTGACCCCGTGCAATGCGCATTTCCGCCAGATCGCCGAGCATGTCAAACGCGGCGTGATCGAGGCCGGTGGCTTTCCGGTGGAATTCCCGGTGTTCTCCAATGGCGAATCCAACCTGCGCCCCACCGCCATGCTCACCCGCAACCTGGCGAGCATGGACGTGGAAGAAGCGATTCGCGGCAACCCGATTGACGGCGTGGTGCTGCTGACCGGCTGCGACAAAACCACCCCGGCCCTGCTGATGGGCGCCGCCAGTTGCGACGTGCCGGCCATCGTGGTCACCGGCGGGCCGATGCTCAACGGCAAGCACAAGGGCCAGGACATTGGCTCGGGCACGGTGGTGTGGCAGCTCAGCGAGCAGGTGAAAGCCGGCACCATCACCCTGGATGATTTCCTCGCGGCCGAGGGCGGCATGTCGCGCTCGGCGGGCACCTGCAACACCATGGGCACCGCGTCGACCATGGCCTGCATGGCCGAGGCACTCGGCACCTCCCTGCCCCACAACGCGGCGATCCCGGCGGTGGATGCGCGACGGTACGTGCTGGCGCATATGTCCGGCATGCGTGCGGTCGAGATGGTGCGTGAAGACTTGAAGCTGTCGAAGATCCTCACCAAGGAAGCGTTTGAAAACGCGATTCGCGTGAACGCCGCCATCGGCGGTTCGACCAACGCGGTGATCCACCTCAAGGCCATCGCCGGGCGTATCGGCGTCGAGTTGGACCTGGACGACTGGACCCGCATGGGCCGCGGCATGCCGACCATCGTCGACCTGCAGCCGTCGGGGCGCTTCCTGATGGAAGAGTTCTACTACGCCGGCGGCCTGCCCGCCGTGCTGCGCCGCCTCGGTGAAGCCAACCTGATCCCGCACCCGAACGCCTTGACCGTCAACGGCAAGTCCCTGGGCGAAAACACCAAGGACTCGCCGATCTACGGCCAGGACGAAGTGATCCGCACCCTCGACAACCCGATCCGCGCCGATGGCGGCATCTGCGTGCTGCGTGGCAACCTGGCGCCGCTGGGAGCGGTGCTCAAGCCATCGGCCGCCAGCGCCGAGCTGATGCAGCATCGCGGCCGCGCGGTGGTGTTCGAGAATTTCGACATGTACAAGGCGCGCATCAACGACCCGGAGCTGGACGTGGACGCCAACTCGATCCTGGTCATGAAAAACTGCGGGCCCAAGGGTTACCCGGGCATGGCCGAAGTCGGCAACATGGGCCTGCCGGCCAAGCTGCTGGCCCAGGGCGTGACCGATATGGTGCGCATTTCCGACGCGCGCATGAGCGGCACCGCCTACGGCACCGTGGTCTTGCACGTGGCACCGGAAGCCGCTGCCGGCGGGCCGTTGGCCACGGTGAAGGAAGGTGACTGGATCGAACTGGACTGCGCCAATGGCCGTTTACACCTGGACATCCCCGACGCAGAGCTGGCGGCGCGCATGGCTGACCTTAAACCGCCGCAGAACCTGATCGTCGGCGGCTACCGCCAGTTGTATATCGACCATGTGCTGCAGGCCGACCAGGGCTGTGACTTTGACTTCCTGGTAGGTTGCCGGGGCGCGGAAGTCCCACGGCATTCCCACTAATTGGGATGCTATGATGCCGCGAATCTAAGCCAGAGCCTCCCCGTCGTTATGGATCACCAGCCGCCCAAGCCGCGCAAGAGCCAGCATGCCCAGATCGTTCAGGACTTGGGCATGCACATCGTTTCCGGCCGCTTCAAGCCTGAAGAACGATTGCCCATGGAAGCCACGCTGTGCGAGGAATACAAGGTCAGCCGCTCGGTGCTGCGCGAGGCGACCCGGGTGCTCAGCGCCAAGGGCCTGGTGTATTCCAAGCCACGGGTGGGCGCGGTGGTGCGGCCTCGGCTGAAGTGGCACCTGCTCGACCCGGACGTGCTGTCCTGGTTGATGCAGTCCACGCCCCATAGCGAATTCTTCAACACCCTGGCGGGTGTGCGGCGCATCCTAGAACCGGAAATCGCCGCCATGGCCGCAACCACGGCCACGGATGATGACATCGCCACCATCGAAAAAGCCTACCGGGGCATGGAAACCGCGAAGACCCACGACGACCTGTTGCAGGCCGACCTGGACTTCCACCGCGCCATCGCCGACGCCACCCGCAACGACCTGCTGGCCTATATGTGCAACATGCTCTCGTTGCCGTTGCGCGAGTCGATCAACATCACCAACCGCCGCCCGGACATCCAGGGCCTGAGCCTGCCCCGGCACAAGGCAATCCTCACCGCGATCCAGAACCGCGACGCCCTCGGCGCCCGGCATGCCTCGCTGGTGCAGCTGGATGACACGCGCGTGGCGCTGGATACGGTGATGAATGTACTGACCCCGCTCTAAAGTTAAAACGCAAAAAATGTGGGAGGGGGCTTGCTCCCGATGGCGGTGGGCCAGTCAATGTCGCTGTGACTGATACACCGCTATCGGGGGCAAGCCCCCTCCCACATTTGGAATTGTGTGCAGCTTTAAAGCGTGTAGGCGATGCCGACCTGTACGGTGCGGGGGGCACCTGGGTAGGCGTAGATGTTGCCGAACGCACCCTCGTCATACTCGCGGTTGAACAGGTTCTTCACATCCAGGTTCAGCCGCACCTTGTCGTTGACCTTGTAGTAGCTGAGCAGGTCGACCACGGTGTAGGCGTCCATCGAGAACGCGGTGTTGGCGGTCTGGCCGGCGCGCTGGTCGACGTATTTGCCGCCGGCACCCAGGCCCAGACCCTTGAGGGCGCCGTCCTGGAACTCATACACGTTGAGCAGGCTGAAGCTGTTGCGCGGGATATTCAGCAGCCGGGTGCCGGAGCGGATGGTGTTGTCCTTGGTCACTTCGGCATCCACGTAGGCGTAGCCGCCAATTACGCGCCACTCCGGGGTGAGGTTGCCTGCCACGTTCAAGTCAAAACCACGGCTGCGGACTTGGCCGGCGGCTACGGAGAAGGTATTGATCACCGGGTCGGTGGTCAGCACGTTTTTCTTCTCGATCTGGTAGATCGCTGCATCCACGCTTAACTGGCGATCCAGCGCTTCCCACTTCACGCCCATCTCGTAAGACTTGCCCTTTTCCGGCTCGAAGCCACCGCCTTCACGCGCGGCGCCGGGGTTCGGCTTGAACGAGCGTGCGGCGTCGGCATACACCGCGACCGTATCGGTAAGGTCGTAGATCACCCCCACGCGTGGGGTGACGGCGTTGTCGGCGGCCTGGAACGGGCTGACGCCGGGCACATAGCTTTCGTAGTCATGTTCAAAACGTTCGAAACGCGCGCCGGCCAGAACTTTCAAGCGCTCGGTCAAAGCCACTTGGTCCTGCACGAAAGCGGCGTAGGTCTTGAGGTTTTCCTTATCGTGGGTCGGTGTCCGCGTCAGGCGTGGTCGCGTCTGACCGTAGACCGGATCGAAGATGTCGATGGGGTAAGTCCCCACAGCGGCGCTGGAGCGCTGGATGATCGACTTGTAGTCGTAATCCTCATACTCGATGCCGGTCAGCAAGGTGTGCTCGAAACCGCCGGTGGAGAAATGCCCGGTCAGGTTGAGCTGGTAGTCCTTGTCGGTCCATTCCAGCTTGCGATAGTTGAAGTTGCGTTGCAGGGTGCGGCCGTCGGCGTTCAGGCCGTTGGCTTCGATGGCGTTGCCTTGCAGGGTGCCGTCCAGCCATTGGAAGCCACCGCCCAGGGTCCAGTTTTCATTGAGCAGGTGCTCGAAACGCAACTGGGCCATGTTGTTGTCGTTGTGCAACTTGCCCACATCCTTATCGCCCCAGAAGGTATCGCGCGAGGGCGTGCCTTTTTGGTTGGGATAACGCGTCAGTCCGCGATCGAGCGGGTGGTTGTTGCGCATGAAGTCGCCTTCGAAGATCACCTTGGTGTCGTCGGTGGCTTGCCAGGAGATCACCGGGGTCACACCGTAGCGTTCGGTTTCGACGTGATCACGGAAGGTGTCACCGCCCTCGCCCACCACGTTCAGGCGATAGGCCAGGCGGCCCTGCTCATCCAGCGGGCCGGAGGCGTCGAGGGTGCCGCGTTTCATGCCCTGGTCGTTCAATTGGCTGCCGAGGGTCACGCTGCGCTCGGCCAGCGGTTGCTTGGACACCACGTTGAAGGTGCCGCCCGGGTCGCCACGCCCGTAAAGCATGGTCGCCGGGCCACGCAGCACTTCGAGGCGCTCGATGGTGTTGGCGTCCGGCATGTTCGGGTAACCCCGGTTGATCGGGAAACCGTTGCGGTAGAACTCGCCGGTGGTAAAGCCGCGTACGGTGAAGGTGGTGAGCCCCTGCCCGCCGAAGTTGTTCGCGCGGCCTACGCCGCCGGCGTAATCCAGCGCATCCTGCAAGCGCGTGGCGCCGAGGTCTTCAACCACGTCTTTGGAGACCACGCTGATTGATTGCGGCGTTTCATGGATCGAGGTATCGGTACGTGTCGCACTCGCCGAACGTGTGGCGTGGTAGCCCTGCACCGGCCCCTGGGCCGTTTCATAGTCTGCGGTGCCGGTAATGCTGGTGGATTGCAGTTCGATAGCGGTTTTTTCAACCGGCTCGACCTCGGCCCAACTGAACGGTGAAAATGCCTGAAGCACACAAATCGAAACCAGGGTACGACGCATGGATGTTGAACCTAGTGAATGAGCCAGAAGGGGCGGCAAACCTGCCAAAAATCGCGGGAATGGTATACCAAGTCATTCGCGGTTGACATCTATTCTCATTCACTATTTTTCAAGTAACAGCTTTGTATCCACCTGCAGGAAATTGCACGCCAAGCAAATGTGGGATGGGGCGTGCTCCCGATGGCGGAGTGCCAGTCACCGATTCTGTGTCTGACCCACTGCCATCGGGGGCAAGCCCCCTCCCACATTTGGATGTTTAAACCCCGTTAGAAGTGAAGTCGATCAGCGATACCGCTCCAACCAATGCGCGTAAGGTGCCGGCAGGGTCCAGGAGGATTTTTCCACGCCCAGCTCCTTGGCCGCAAAGTACGCCCAGTGCGGGTCAGCCAGGTGTGCGCGGCCGACCGAAACCAGGTCAAGCTGGCCGGCCTGCAAGGCACCTTCAGCCAGTTGCGGGGTACCAAAGCCCCAGGCCGAGGTTACCGGGATACCGGCTTCGCGGCGCACACGTTCGGCGATCGGGCCCATAAAGGCCGGGCCCCACGGGATATTGGTGTCGGGGATGGTGAAACCGACGCTGACGCTCAGCAGGTCGAGGCCGCCGGCCTTGAAGTTGCGGGCCAGTTCGATGGATTCGGTGAGAGTCTGCTCGTCGCGGCCGTCGTATTCGATCACGCCGAAACGCGCGGTCAGCGGCAGGTTTTCCGGCCAGACTTCACGCACGGCGGCCAGGGTTTCCAGGAGGAAACGGCTGCGGTTGTCGAAGCTGCCACCGTAGGCGTCGGTACGCTGGTTGGAATGCTCGGAGAAGAAGCTCTGGGCCAGGTAGCCGTGGGCGAAGTGCAACTCGATCCATTCAAAGCCGGCGTCACGGGCGCGACGGGCGGCGTCCACGAAGTCCTGTTTGACCCGGGCGATGTCATCCAGGGTCATGGCGCGCGGCACCTGGGGCAGGTTGGCACCAAAGGCAATCGCCGACGGTGCGATGGTTTCCCAGCTGCGCGCGTCGGAGGCCGGCATGTGGTCATCGCCTTCCCACGGGCGGTTGGCGCTGGCTTTGCGGCCGGCGTGGGCAATCTGGATGCCCGGCACCGAGCCGGCGGCCTTGATGGCCTTGACCATCGGCACGAACGCCTCGGCGTGTGCATCGCTCCAGATGCCGGCGCAGCCCGGCGTGATACGCCCTTCAGGAGACACCGCCGTGGCCTCGACCACCAGCAGGCCGGCACCGCCACGGGCCATGCCGGCCAGGTGCACGTGGTGCCAGTCGTTGACCACGCCATCATCGGCCTTGTATTGGCACATCGGCGGGATGGCAATGCGATTGCGCAGGGTTACGTCTTTAAGTTTGAACGGTTCGAACAAAGCGGACATCGTGAGCTCCAGGAGTCAGTGAGTGATTCGATAGTTCGATGCTAATCGAACTATGGTTTCAATGCTACCCCGCTGTTATCATCCGCCCCATGCGAGCCTTCAAACACCCTACCCTTCAAGACCTGACCCTCGAGCGCCTGCTGTACGCCTTGAGTGACCCGGTGCGCCTGGACATCGTGCGTTGCCTGGCCAATGTGCCCGAGGCTACGTGCGGGGAGCTGGACGGCGGGCGGCCCAAGTCGAGCATGTCCCATCACTTTCGAGTCTTGCGCGATGCCGGGCTGGTGCAGACCCGCAGCGTCGGCACCACCCACATGAATTCGTTGCGGGGCGAACTGCTGGAAGACCGGTTTCCGGGATTGCTTGCCAGTATCCTCTCCCAGCACTAAGCAACGATTCAAGTGGGCGGATCACCCCGCACACAACCGCGCCTGCACCAACGTGCCATCCAGGTACACACAGTCTTTGCCGTTGCGCTTGGCGGCATACAGGTTGCGGTCGGCGCACTTGAGCACCGCCGACATATCGGCAGCCGCCGCAAAGCGCGTCATGCCCGCACTGCAGGTGTAGTGATGTGGCGGTGCCACACTGGCGCGAATCCCTTGCAGCAGGCGCAAGGCAAAATGGCTGGCGATGTCAGCGTCGTCGCCCACCAGCAGCACACCGAACTCTTCACCGCCGATCCTGCCGAAGCTGTGGCTGCCCGGCATGGACTTCAGGCAATTGGCCATGGCGCACAGGATCTTGTCGCCGACATCGTGGCCGAACTGGTCGTTCTTCAACTTGAAACTGTCGATGTCCAGCATCATGAAAAAGCCGTTATCCCCGCTGGCCAGCAACTTGGCGAAACTTTCCATAAAAGCCCGCCGATTCAAGATCGAGGTCAGGTAGTCCGTCTGGGCCAGCTCACGAAATTCACTCTCGACCAACAACACCGAGCGCAGGTTTTTCAAGTAGGAGAAGTTCAAGACAAAGCCGACCGATACCGATGACACGCAGAAGATCAACAAGTAAATATCAACACCGGCGTAAAGGCTCACGTCGATATAGGGCCACGTCATTAACCAGACCAATACGGCGCTGAGCAGAAAGTCCTGCGCCACGATAAACAGCACGGCGCTGCTGAGCACCAACGTCACTGCCAGCGGCAAGGCGTACACGCGTAACGCCGGGTTGGTGTGCACAACGTAGGTAAAACCGGCCGCCAGCAGCGCCATGTAGACCACCCCCAGTGCCCGCCACAACAAATAATTGCTCGCCACCCGGTGCAGCTTGTACACCGCAAACAGGCTGGTACTGATTACGAATGCCGGCCAGCCAAACATCACGCCCCGATCTGCAAGCAACACGCCCAGCCAGGCGATGATCCCGATCAGTTCGGCCTGGCCTACTGCGGGTGACAACAACCTTTGCATCCGTGGCCTGAGCTTCAAATTAGCCGGCATCCCTTCACTCCCTGCGCATGAGTTGCCTATGGGTTATCGGCTTGACTCAGTTGGAGACTGTGCAAACACGTGGCAAACGAAAACGCCATGAACCGTCTTACCAGCAAGATAAAAGGCGGCAGGACTTCCAGCTGGGTCTTGGAGTGAATCTTGAAATAGCCGCGGTCGGCGCCTTCTTGAACCAGGCGAATAACATGGGTCTTCGATACCGACAGTTGCTCGGCGATGGACAAGTAAGACGACGACCTGAAACTTGCGCCCTGAGTATCCCGCACGCACGCATCGGTATAGATCGCCAGCATCAACATATGCCCAGCGTCGCGCTTTACCAGCCAATTTGCTTCGGGCATCAACAGATCAAGGGTCGCGTCCTGGGTGAGCAGCAACGCAAAGCCCTTGAAGTAACGCGCCAGGTAGTCGCGATCATCCAGAGCATTCATTTCACGCAGATAGATGTCCTCAGGACACATCACACTCAAGGGTTCCACCACGGACGCGAGCATCAGCCTTATCTCCCGACAGGCCTGGGCAGACGGGCTGAACACGCGCAAACGGCTGTCCTCCGGATGCCACGTCACCTTCATGAACCCCGACACCCTGAACAGCAGAAACATCGACTCCAGGCTGTTACTCGAACAAAAACCGCGCGCCAGACAGAATTCCTTGACCTCGGAGAGCAATGGCACCGGCTTGCTGAAATAAGTACTCAACAACGTAAAGGACACCATCAAACGGCTGAACTTGAGTGCCGTCTTGTAGAAAAAAGGTCTTTTTGAATAAGGCTCCAGCAAGATCGAATAATGGGCACGCATACACACTTCAAAATCCACATGACGCTCTAACGCAAGCGTCGACTGCTCTATCGCCAACTTCAACGAACTGCTGCACATGAGAAAGAGCCCTGATCAAACACCCTGGATTCATTGATCTCAATTGCAGTACCGATAATGGCGTTTTGCCTTGAGCGCAATTTATCGCGATTAACCCAGCGGACATCGTCACTACCAAAATTGTTCCAATATTTGCTACCGGCTTAACCGTTTCAGTCCCCGCAGCGAACCTTCCCCGCAACCGGGCGTCCGAGCTAGGGCACTGTTGCTTACCGCTCGCCGCGAGGTTGTCGTTTGAAAGCCGCCATCATCAAAAAGTACCGACTGATCATCAAGACCATGGGCTACGTGGGCTGGGCCCTGTTCTGGCTGCTGCTGTGGGACGTCGCCGTCACCGTGGACTTCATGCTGTTTCTCACCGCCAAGATCAACCTGCCGCTGATGCCGCTCACCCTGCTGGGTTCGGCGCTGGTGGTGCTGATCAGTTTTCGCAACAGCAGCGCCTATAACCGTTGGTGGGAAGCCCGCACGCTGTGGGGCGCGATGGTCAACAACTCGCGCAGCTTCGCCCGACAGGTATTGACTCTGGTAGATGACCCCGACGGCGACGTGAACCCGGTCAAGGCCACCCTGCTGCGCCGCCATGTGGCCTACGTGAACTGCCTGGCCGCCCACCTCAAGGGCCAGCCCTGCCCTGACGAAATCCGCGCGTTTATCCCCACCGAGGAATTCGCCCGCAACGGCGCCACGAATAATTTTGCCAACGACATCCTCACCGGTTCGGCGGCGTTGCTGGCCCGCGAATACAAAGCCGGCCACCTCGACAGCATTCGCCTGGCGCGGCTGGAGTCGACCCTGGTGGACCTGTCCAACGCCCAGGGCGGCATGGAACGGATCGCCAACACGCCGCTGCCGTACCCCTACGTGTATTTCCCACGACTGTTTATCTCGCTGTTCTGCCTGATCGTACCGGTGGGCCTGGTCGAGTCCCTGGGTTGGTTCACCCCGCTGGCATCGACGGTGGTGGGCTTTATGCTGCTGGCCATCGAGCGCATCGGCACCGACCTGCAAAGCCCCTTCAATTCCAGCGAGCACCAGATCCAGATGGAAAGCATCTGCGAAACCATCGAAAAAAACCTGCAGTCGATGCAGCGTGATGCCCTCGGCGGCGAACGCATCGGTTAAACCCGCCCGAAGGCCTCAAGTGCTTGCCCCCGCAGTCGATATACAGGGGGTACGCATGACTACGCCGCTCATAACAACTCATGCGACGCCCACCGCAACCGTTTCTGCCTTGCCAAAACTATAAATACCCGCAGGAGAAATCATGAACATCAAGCAAAAGCTTACCTGGGCGTTTGCGGGCATCGCGTGCCTGCCGGTCATCCTGGTGGCCGTGTTGGTCGTACTGAACCTGCGCGAAGGGGCCCTGGCGAATTTCCTCGACAGCAGTGGCCGCGAAATCCGCCAGATCGACAATGGCATGCAGCAGTTCTTCGCCGGCATCAGCCAGAACGTCGACTTTGTGGCCAAGGACCCGCGCGTTGTCGCGGCCAAGGACCTCAAGAGCTACGCCGGCGCCGACGCCGCACAAATCCCGCTGACTCCCACCAACAAAGACCTGCTGGAAATATTCGACCAGTTCGCCAAAAGCCATCCGAGCACCGCCTACCTGTCCCTGGGCCTCGCCGACGGCGGCTACGCCAGCTGGCCCGACGACACCAAACTGAACAACTACGACCCGCGCGTGCGCCCCTGGTACAAGGCCGCCATCGCCGCACCAGGCCAAACCGTGCGCACCGGCGCCTATTACTGGGCACCGGACGATGTGGTGCTGATCGGCACCGTGCACACCGTCGCCGATGCCAGCGGCAATATCCTCGGCGTGGTCGGCCTGGACGTGTCGCTCAAGCAGCTCACCGAACTGGTGCGCAACATCAAGCTGGGCGACAGCGGCTACCTGATGCTGGTGGAAGCCAACGGCAACGTGCTGGTCGACCCCAGCGACGCCAAGCACAACTTCAAGCCCTTGGCCGACCTGGGCCCCAACTACGCCGAGCTGTCCAAGCGTGGCGACGGCGTAACCCAAGTCGACATTGACGGCGTGGCCTACATGGCCAACGTGGTCAGTTCCAAAGACCTCGGCTGGCGCTTTATCGGTTTGATCAAACGTGACGAAGTCATGGCCGGCGCTACCAGCCTGACCTGGTTGATCGCCGCCATCGCCGCGGCACTGGCGATCGTCTTCGCCATCGTCGGCGCCAGCTTCGCCAGCGTGATCGTGCGCCCGATTCGTGGCGTGGCCGACGGTTTGCAAGAAATTGCCGAGGGTGAAGGCGACCTGACGCGCCAGCTCAAGGTACAGGGCAAGGACGAAACCGCCAGCCTGGCCGGCTGGTTCAACCAGTTCCTGAGCATGATCGCGCAGTTGGTGCAGCGTATCGGCAACGCGTCCTCCGACCTGCAAGCCGCCGCCGCCGACACCAGCGAAGTCGCCCACAACATGAACCAGGCCGCCGGTCGCCAGCGCGAAGCCGTGGAACTGGTGAGCACTGCGTTCAACGAAATGGTCGCCACCGCCAACGAAGTCGCACGCTCGTGCAGCGCCGCCGCCACCAGCGCCGACGAAGGCTACCGCGACGTGCACGACGGCCAGCAGCACATCGGCGAAGCCACCGGCAGCGTGCTCAAGCTCAGCGAAGACCTGCAAAAGTCGACCCAGACCATGCAGTTGCTGGAGCAGGACAGCAAAAACATCAACACCATCCTCGACACCATCCGTTCGATTGCCGAGCAGACCAACCTGCTGGCGCTCAACGCCGCGATCGAAGCCGCACGTGCCGGTGACCAGGGCCGAGGGTTCGCCGTGGTTGCCGACGAAGTCCGCGCCCTCGCCCGCCGCACTGCCGACTCCACCGGCGAAATCGACAGCCTGCTCGGCAACCTCGCCCGCCGCACCCAGGAAGTCACGGTGCAGATGCAAGGCAGCCTGCAGGTCAGCCAGACCAGCGTGGAGCGCATCCAGCAGGCCCGCGACAGCTTCGACAAGATCCGTGGCTCAGTCGACTCGATCCGCGACCAGAACACCCAGATCGCCACCGCCGCCGAGGAACAGCATCAGGTGGCCGAAGAGATCAACCGGCACATCGCGCAGATCCATGCCGATGCGCAACTGGTCGAAGGCTTTGCGCACTCGGCGCAGACCGGGTCAGGCCGGCTTACGGATATTTCCGGTCAGCTCAAGGGGTTGGTGGGCCGGTTCAAGTTCTGACCGTGCACCCGGGCTCTCGACCTCACCGTCGAGGGCCCTGCGCATTTTCACCTCGTCCAACGCCCCCACCCACTTGGCGATGGCCATGGTGCCCACGCCATTGCCGATGGTGTTGGTAATCGCCCGCGCTTCCGACATAAACCGGTCCACGCCCAACAACAGCACCATGCCCGCCACCGGAATGGTGCCCAGGGACGACAACGTCGCGGCCAGGATAATAAAACCCGAACCGGTTACCCCCGCCGAGCCTTTGGACGTGAACATCAACACCGCCAGCACGATCAACTGGTCGGTCAGGGTCAACGGCGTATTGGTGGCCTGGGCGATGAAGATCGCGGCAATGGTGTAGTAGATCGCCTGGCCATCGGGGTTGAAGGTCAGGCCCGACGGAATGATCATCCCGGCCACCGGCTTGGATACGCCGGCCTTTTCCATCTTGGCGATCATCTGCGGCAGCACCGACTCCGACGAGCTGGTGCCGAGCACGGTGAACAGTTCTTCCTTGATGAACTTCAGGAACTTCCACAGGCTGAACCCGCTGTAGCGGCAGATCGGCCCAAGCACAAAGATCACGAAGACTGCGCAGGTCAGGTACACGCAGGCCATCAGCTTGCCGAGGGAGAACAGCGAGCCGAAGCCGTATTTGCCAATGGTGAACGCAATCGCACCAAACGCGCCGATAGGCGCCAGGCGCATGACCATATTGACGATGCGAAACATGCCCTGCATCAGGCTGTCGAGCGTATCGACAAACGGTTTGCCCCGCGGCCCCACCGCCGCCAACGCCACGCCCAGCAGGATGGAAAACAGCAGGATCTGCAGCACATTACCCTTGGCGAAGGCATCCACCAGCGTGTCGGGAATGATGTTCATGATGAAATCCATGAACGAGGCGTGCTTGACCGCCGTGGTGTAGGTGGCAAGGCTTGAGGTATCGAGGCTGGCCACATCGATGTTCATGCCGGCACCGGGCTTGAACACATCCACCACCACCAGCCCGACCACCAGGGCCAGGGTGGACACCACTTCGAAGTAGATCAACGCGCGAAACCCCACGCGCCCCAACTCTTTCATGTTCTCCATCTTGGCGATGCCGGTGACCACCGTGAGGAAAATCACCGGGGCCAGGAGCATTTTGATCAGCTTGATAAAAGCGTCACCCAAGGGTTTGAGTGCGGCGCCGGTCTCGGGTACCAACACCCCGACAAGGGCACCGAGGATGACGGCGATCAGTACTTGTACGTAGAGTTTGCCAAGTATTCTTTTCATGACAGGGCCCTGATTTTTATTGTTGTCAGGAAATGCCCGGGGATCGGCTGCCAACAGCCGTCCCCTGGCGTTATGCCGCAGTACTACGGTGAATCAGCGGTTGAGCAGGTCGATGACCGCATCAGTGATCTGGCGGGTGGTGGCATTGCCGCCCAGGTCCGGAGTGTGCAAGCCGCTTTCGGTAACGGCCTCGATGGCCGACATCAATTGCCGGGCAGCCGCCGATTCGCCCAAGTGTTCCAGCATCATCGCAGCGGTCCAGAACGTCGCGATGGGGTTGGCCACGCCCTTACCGGTAATGTCGAATGCAGAGCCATGGATAGGTTCGAACATCGACGGAAACTGCCGCGACGGGTTGAGGTTGGCGGTGGGTGCAATGCCCAGGCTGCCGGACAGCGCGGCCGCCAGGTCGGACAGGATGTCGGCATGCAGGTTGGTGGCGACAATCACATCCAGGGTCGACGGTTTGAGCACCATGCGCGTGGTCACCGCGTCCACCAGCTCCTTGTCGACCTTCACGTCGGGGAAATCCTTGGCCACCTCATAGAAGATCTCGTCCCACAGCACCATGCCGTGGCGCTGGGCGTTGGACTTGGTGACCATGGTCAGGTGCTTGCGCGGGCGGCTGCGCGCCAGTTCGAAGGCATACCGGTGAATGCGCTCCACGCCTGCGCGGGTGAACACCGAGACTTCGGTGGCCACCTCTTCCGGCAGGCCACGATGCACCCGGCCACCGTTGCCGGAATACTCGCCTTCGGAGTTTTCGCGCACCACCACCCAGTCAATCTGGTCGCCGTTGTGCAGCGGGCTTTTTACCCCGGGCAGCACCCGCGCCGGGCGCACGTTGGCGTATTGGTCGAAGCCTTGGCAGATCGGCAGGCGCAGGCCCCACAGGGAGATGTGGTCGGGCACATTCAAGGCCCCCACCGCACCGAAGAAAATCGCGTCGAAGGTCTTCAACTCCGCCAAGCCGCCTTCGGGAATGTAATAGCCATTCTTCAGGTAGTTGTCCGAATTCCAATCGAAATGCTTGAAGTGCAAGGCGAAACCGGCCATTTGCGCCAGGCTTTGCAGGACCTCGACGCCTGCGGCGATCACTTCCACGCCAATGCCGTCACCCGGGATTGCTGCAATGTTATATGCGTTCATCATTCACTCCACTTCGTCACGTTGTTGTTGTTCCCGCTGGGCCGAGCTGTCCAAACGGGGTGTGATCGGAGTATATGTAGCGCTACAAGCCGCATGATCGACTCGAAATCACTACATAAATAACTTTGAGTTACGAATGAGCCAGACCCTGGATTTGCAGTTTTTCTACCTGCTGGCCAATAAAGGCAGCCTGGTTGCCACCGCGCGCGAGCTGGGGATCACCCCGCCGGCGGTGAGTAAACGCCTGACGGCACTGGAGGCGCGCCTGGGCATCCGCCTGGTCAACCGCACCACCCGCTCCATGAGCCTGACGTCGGAAGGCGAGCTGTATTTCAGCCATGCCGCGCGCATCCTCACCCAGATCGACGAGCTGGAGCAGTTGCTCAGCAGCAGCCGCGCCACGCCGAAAGGCCTGATCCGGGTGAATGCGTCGCTGGGTTTTGGCCGCCGACATATCGGCCCGGCCCTCGCGGCGTTTTTTGCGCAGTACCCGGAGGTGGAAATCCAACTGGAAATCAGCGACCACCCGCTGGATTTGGCTACCCACGGTTTCGACCTCGGTATCCGCTTCGGCAGCCTGCCGGATGCGACCTTCCATGCGCGCAAAATCGCCTCCAACCGCCGGCTGCTATGCGCCTCGCCGCTGTACCTGGACAAATACGGCACGCCGCAGAACCTGGCGGACCTGCACCAGCACAACTGCATTTTCATTCGCCAGAACGAGTCGCCCTATGGCGTGTGGTCGTTCACCCACGGCGGGCACACCGAGAACATCAAGGTGCAAGGCGCGCTGGGCTGCAACGACGGCGAAGTCGCGTTGAACTGGGCGCTGGAAGGCTATGGAGTTCTGCTGCGCGCCGAATGGGACATCGCCCGCTACGTGCGCAGCGGGCGCCTGCGCCTGGTGCTGGAAGACCAGACCCCGACCCGCGCCGATGTGTACGCGGTATACCCGCAACAACTGCACCTGTCCGCACGGGTGCGCAGCCTGATCGACTTTTTGATCGAACGTTTCAAGCACCTGGACAAGGTCGACGACGCCGCGCTGACGAGCGACTGACCTGCCCACTCAAGAATCTCCTCAACGGCACTTGTGCTTACGATATTATGGTATACCATCATACCGAAGACACACTCACCCCAGAGGAGCAGCGCATGAGTTTCGAAATCCGCAAGATCGTCAGCTACGTAGAAGAAACCTTCATCGAAGGCGGCAAGGCTTCCGACACCCCGGTGAAGATGGTCGGCCTCGCCGTGGTCCTGAAAAACCCTTGGCTGGGCCGTGGTTTTGTTGAAGACCTGAAACCAGAAATCCGCGCCAACTGCTCCGACCTCGGCGCGCTGATGGTCGAGCGCCTGGTGGGCATCATCGGCGGCGCCGAGAACATCGAAGCCTATGGCAAGGCCGCTGTGGTCGGCGCCGACGGCGAGATCGAACACGCCAGCGCGATCATCCACACCCTGCGTTTCGGCAACCACTACCGTGAGGCGGTCAAGGCCAAGAGCTACCTGAGCTTCACCAACAAGCGCGGCGGCCCGGGCACTTCGATCCAGATCCCGATGATGCACAAGGACGACGAAGGCCTGCGTTCGCACTACGTGACCCTGGAAATGCAGATCGAAGATTCGCCGCGTGCCGACGAAATCGTCGTGGTCCTGGGTTGCGCCGACGGCGGCCGCCTGCACCCGCGCATCGGCAACCGTTATATCGACCTGGAAGAGCTGGCGGCCGAAAAAGCCCAGTAAGCAACAGCGGCCACCACAACAAAAAAGCATGCAGGAGCGCTCCATGATTCGGCTCACCGCTGAACACACCCCGGCTGGCACCAGTTACCTGGCGACCGGCCAAGGCCAGCCTGTGGTTTTGATCCACGGCGTGGGCCTGAATAAAGAAATGTGGGGCGGCCAGGTCGTTGGCCTGGCCAGCAATTACCGCGTGATCAGCTACGACATGCTCGGCCACGGCGCCAGCCCGCGCCCGGCCGCCGGCACGCCGCTGCTGGGCTATGCCGACCAGTTGCTGGAACTGCTCGACCACCTGCAACTGCCCAAGGCCACGGTGATCGGGTTTTCCATGGGCGGCCTGGTGGCGCGGGCGTTTGCCCTGCACTACCCGGAGCGCCTGCAAAGCCTGGTGGTGCTCAACAGCGTGTTCAACCGCAGCCCCGAGCAGCGTGAAGGCGTGATCGCGCGCACTGCCCAGGCTGCCGAACATGGCCCGGATGCCAACGCCGAAGCCGCGCTGTCGCGCTGGTTCAGCCGCGAATACCAGGCCGCCAACCCGGCGCAGATCGCCGCGTTGCGCGAAACCCTGGCGGGCAACGATCCCCAGGGCTATCTCACCACCTATGAACTGTTTGCCACCCAGGACATGTACCGCGCCGACGACCTCGGCAGCATCCAGGCGCCGACCCTGGTCGCCACCGGCGAACTTGACCCCGGCTCCACGCCGCAGATGGCCCGGCAACTGGCCGATCGCATTCCTGGCGCAACCGTGGCGGTGTTGCCCGAGCAACGGCATATGATGCCGGTAGAATCGCCGCGCCTGGTCAACCAGCTGCTGCTGGGTTTTCTTGAAACGGCACACTCCCAACAACACCCGATAAAGGGGATCGTGGCATGACGCTTGAACGCTTCCAGATGTGCATCGGCGGTGAATGGGTCGATGCCCTGTCCGGCAAGACCTTTGACAGCCTCAACCCGGCGCTTGCCGAGCCGTGGGCGCAACTGCCCGACGCCGACGAAGCCGACGTGGAGCGCGCCGTGCAGGCCGCCCAAAGCGCCTTCGACAGCCCGGCCTGGCGCGGCCTCACCGCCACCGCGCGGGGCAAATTGCTGCGCCGCCTCGGCGACCTGATCGCCGAGAACAAAGAACAACTGGCCCAGCTGGAAAGCCGCGACAACGGCAAGCTGATCCGCGAAACCCGTGGCCAGGTCAGCTACCTGCCGGAGTTTTTCCACTACACCGCAGGCCTGGCCGACAAACTCGAAGGCGGCACCCTGCCCCTCGATAAGCCCGACCTGTTCGCCTATACCGTGCATGAAGCCATGGGTGTGGTCGCCGCAATCATTCCGTGGAACAGCCCGCTGTATCTCACCGCGATCAAACTCGCGCCGGCCCTGGCGGCGGGCAACACCATCGTGATCAAGCCGTCGGAACACGCCTCGGCGACCATCCTCGAACTCGCGCGCCTGGCCCTCGAAGCCGGCATCCCGCCGGGCGTGGTCAACGTGGTCACCGGCTTTGGCCCCAGCACCGGCGCCGCCCTCACCCGCCACCCGCTGGTACGCAAAATCGCCTTCACCGGCGGCGCGGCCACGGCCCGGCATGTGGTGCGCAGCAGCGCCGAGAACTTCGCCAAGCTGTCGCTGGAACTGGGCGGCAAATCGCCGAATATCATCTTTGCCGACGCCGACCTCGACAGCGCCATCAACGGTGCGATCGCGGGCATCTATGCCGCGTCCGGGCAGAGCTGCGTGTCGGGCTCGCGCCTGCTGGTGCAGGATGAAATCTACGACGAGTTCGTCGAGCGCCTGGTGGCCCGCGCCCAGCGCATCCGCATCGGCAACCCCCAGGAAGACGCCAGCGAAATGGGCCCCATGGCCACCGCGCAACAACTGGCCGTGGTTGAAGGCCTGGTGGCCGACGCCATCGCCGAAGGCGCACGCCTGCGCACCGGCGGCAAGCGCCCGCAGAACCTCGGCGCAGGCTGGTTCTATGAGCCGACGCTGTTCGAATGCGACACCAATTCGATGAAAATCATGCAGGAAGAAGTGTTCGGCCCGGTGGCCTCGGTCATCCGCTTCAAGGACGAAGCCGAAGCGCTGGCCATCGCCAACGACTCGCAGTTCGGCCTCGCCGCCGGTATCTGGACCCGCGATCTCGGCCGCGCCCACCGCCTGGCGCGGGACGTGCGCTCGGGAATCATCTGGGTCAACACCTACCGCGCCGTATCGGCCATGGCGCCCATCGGCGGCTTCAAGAACAGCGGCTACGGCCGCGAAAGCGGCATCGATTCGGTGCTGGCCTACACCGAGCTGAAAACGGTGTGGATCAACCTCTCCCAGGCGCCTATGCCTGATCCTTTTGTGATGCGTTAAGAGTCCACGACCATGATCGAACCCGGCATTTATAAAGACGTCATGAGCTCCTTCCCTTCCGGCGTCACGGTGGTCACCACCCTCGACCCGGACGGCGGCATCGTCGGCATCACCGCCAGCGCGTTCAGCGCGCTGTCGATCGACCCGGCCCTGGTGCTGTTCTGCCCCAACTACGCCTCGGATACGTACCCGATCCTGCGCGACAGCAAGCGCTTTGCGATTCACCTGTTGTCCGCCGACCAGACCGCCGAAGCCTATGCGTTTGCCAGCAAGGGCAAGGAAAAGGCCAAGGGCATCGAGTGGCATTTGAGCGAACTGGGCAACCCGTTGCTGGCCAAGGCCACGGCAATCATCGAGTGCGAGCTGTGGCGCGAGTATGACGGCGGCGACCACGCGATCATCGTCGGTGCGGTGAAAAACCTGATCCTGCCCGCAGAGCCGGTCACACCGATGATCTACCACAAGGGCAAATTGGGCCCGCTGCCCACCCTGGCCTGAGGCGTATCGGGGGCCGCGAGGGTTTGTCGCTTAAAGAACGCAGCATGATAAACTTCGGCATGATTTCGGCCCAGGCCCCCCAGTTAACCGCTAAATTCAGAGCAGAGCCCATGAAACGCGCGCCCCTCGACGACAGCTTCAAGGTCAATCACAACCCGGTTACCCTGCGCGAAATCGTGCTGGAAAAACTGCGCAGCGCCATCATGAATTTTCAGCTGCTGCCCGGCGACCGCCTGGTCGAGCGCGACCTGTGCGACCGCCTCGGCGTCAGCCGCACGTCGGTGCGCGAAGCCTTGCGGCACCTGGAGTCCGAGGGCCTGGTGGAATTCGCCGATGCCAAGGGCCCGCAGGTGGCGATCATTACCCTGGCCGACGCGGTCGACATCTATGAGCTGCGCTGCGTGCTCGAAGGCTTGATCGTGCAGCTGTTCACCCTGCGCGCCAAGGCCAAGGACATCAAGGCGCTGGAAAAAGCCCTCGAGGAAAACCGCAAGGCCCTCAAGGATGGCGAGCTGCAACAGGTGATCGACTCGGTGCAGGGTTTCTACGACGTACTGCTCGAAGGCTCGGGCAACCACGTGGCCGCCACCCAGCTGCGCCAGTTGCAGGCGCGTATCAGCTACCTGCGCGCCACTTCGGTGTCCCAGGAAAACCGCCGCGGCACCAGCAACCAGGAAATGGAACGCATGGTCCAGGCGATCAAGAGCGGTGACCCGCTGGCCGCCCACCAAGCCTGCGTCGACCACGTGCGCGCCGCCGCCGCCGTGGCCCTGGATTACCTCAAGCGCAAACAGGAAGAAACCGGCAAGCTGCCGGAAATCACCCTGCCCATCGCCCTCAAAGAACCGCGCATAGGTCACTGACCATGCCCAGCCCCAGCTTTTGCCCGACCTGTGGCGGCAGTGACCTCGGTCACCAACTGCCGCCGGGCGATACCCACGAGCGCTTGATGTGCCGGGGCTGCGGCTATATCCACTACATCAACCCCAAGATCATCGCCGGCTGCATCATCGAGCAGGACGGCAAATACCTGCTGTGCCAACGCGCGATCCCACCACGCCCCGGCACCTGGACCCTGCCCGCAGGCTTCATGGAAGGTGGCGAAACCACCGAACAGGCGGCGTTGCGCGAAGTCTGGGAAGAAAGCGGTGTACGCGCCGAAATCCTCTCGCCCTACTCGATCTTCAGCGTGCCCAAAATCAGCGAGGTGTACATCATCTTCCGCGCCATCGCGCTGGAGATCACCGGCCAGTACGGCGCGGAAACCCTCGACTACAAATTCTTCGCGCCCGAGGATATCCCCTGGGACAGCATCTACTACCCGGCGATCCGGCAGATTCTCGAGCGTTATATCGAGGAACGGCAGGCTGGGGTGTATGGCATTTATATAGGCAACGACGACAGCGGAAAAATCCACTTCATCCGCTGACCTCACGGCCAAACCCGGTTCAAAATGTGGGAGGGGCAAGCCCCCTCCCACATTTGAACCCGGGTTTGGCCTGATATATCTACGGCGCCAGCCCTTCCACAATAATGATCTGCGCCACCCCCGCCCCTTCACGGTGCGCCTTGGCCTCCTGGTACTCGGCAGACTCATAACACGCCACCGCCTGCTCGTAGCTATCGAACTCGATCACCACATTGCGCGGCCGGGCCGGGCCGCCTTCCATCGCTTCACTGCGCCCGCCCCTGGCCAGGAACCGTCCGCCGTACTTCGCGAACGCTGCCGGTGCGCGCTGGGTGTACTGCGTGTACTGCTCTGCATCGGACACATCCACATGGGCAATCCAGTAGGCCTTCATCATGACATCCTCTTGTTGAGTTTTTGTGGTATACCATAATACATACAACCAACAAAACGAGCATCCAGCATGTCCTTCAACAGCATCGCAGACATCATCGAAGACTACCGCCAAGGCAAGATGGTGCTCCTGGTGGACGACGAAGACCGGGAAAACGAAGGCGACCTGTTGCTGCCCGCCGCGTGCTGCACCGCCGAGACTATCAGTTTCATGGCCCGTGAAGCGCGTGGCCTGATCTGCCTGACCCTCACCGACGAACATTGCCAGCGCCTCGGCCTGGAACAGATGGTGCCGAGCAACGGCAGCGTGTTCAGCACCGCGTTCACCGTGTCTATCGAAGCCGCCACCGGCGTGACCACCGGCATTTCCGCCGCCGACCGCGCGCGCACCGTGGCCGCGGCCGTGGATATCAATGCCGGGCCCGCCGACATCGTGCAGCCAGGGCATATTTTCCCGCTGCGCGCCAAGGATGGCGGCGTGCTGACCCGCGCCGGCCACACGGAAGCCGGTTGCGACCTGGCGCGCCTGGCCGGGCACACGCCGGCCTCGGTGATCGTCGAAGTGATGAACGACGACGGCACCATGGCCCGCCGCCCCGAGCTGGAAATATTCGCGCGCAAGCACGGTATCAAGATCGGCACCATCGCCGACCTGATCCACTACCGCCTCAGCACCGAACGCACCGTGGTGCGCATCGGCGAGCGCGACCTGCCGACGGTGCACGGCACCTTCCGCCTGATCACTTTCGAAGACCGCATTGACGGCGGCGTGCACATGGCGATGGTCATGGGGCACTTGAGTCGTGAAACGCCGGCGCTGGTGCGCGTGCACGTGATCGACCCGCTGCGCGACCTGGTGGGCGCCGAGTACAGCGGCCCGTCCAACTGGACCTTGTGGGCCGCCTTGCAGCGCGTGGCCGCCGAAGGCAGTGGCGTGGTGGTGGTGCTGGCCAACCATGAATCGTCCCAGGCCCTGCTGGAACGGGTGCCGCAATTGACCCAGACGCCGCGCCAGTTCAGCCGCTCGCAATCGCGGATCTATTCCGAAGTGGGCACCGGGGCGCAGATATTGCAAGACCTTGGCGTCGGCAAGCTGCGTCACCTCGGCCCGCCCCTCAAATACGCCGGGCTGACTGGCTACGACCTCGAGGTGGTCGAGAGCATTCCCTTCACCGAATGACGGATAACCGGTAAGGCAAAATGCTTGCACAAAGTTTGGAATACCATAATATGATATTCCATAGACCGAACGCTTTCGCCAAGTGCGCCCGCCAGGGATAGCACCAATAACAGCCCTTGGCACGGTCGCCTCTTGGGGCCTCGAATAGAGGTCCCGATAGACCTACTGCTCCCGATAGGCGGGCATTACCAAGCCCGCTCAATAACAAAACAAATGAGGGCGTGAAAATGGTGTTGAACAAACGTGCAACCGCAGTGCTGTTCGCGGGTTTACTGGCCACGGCCACTCACGCGGCGATGGCGGCCGAAAGCGTCAATTTCGTCAGCTGGGGCGGTAGCACCCAGGATGCGCAGAAGCAGGCCTGGGCGGACCCGTTCAGCAAGGCCAGCGGCATCACCGTGGTGCAGGACGGCCCCACCGACTACGGCAAACTCAAAGCCATGGTCGAGAGCGGCAACGTGCAGTGGGACGTGGTGGATGTGGAGGCCGATTTCGCCTTGCGCGCCGCCGCCGAAGGCCTGCTCGAACCCCTCGACTTCTCGGTGATCCAGCGCGACAAGATCGACCCGCGCTTCGTCTCCGACCATGGCGTCGGCTCGTTCTTCTTCTCCTTCGTGCTCGGCTACAACGAAGGCAAGCTCGGGGCTGGCAAACCCCAGGACTGGACCGCGCTGTTCGACACCAAGACCTACCCCGGCAAACGCGCCCTCTACAAATGGCCAAGCCCAGGCGTGCTCGAACTGGCGCTGCTGGCCGACGGCGTACCCGCCGACAAGCTCTACCCGCTGGACCTGGACCGCGCCTTCAAGAAACTCGACACGATCAAGAAAGACATCGTCTGGTGGGGCGGCGGCGCGCAGTCGCAACAGCTGCTGGCCTCCGGCGAAGTCAGCATGGGCCAGTTCTGGAACGGTCGCATTCACGCCCTGCAGGAAGATGGCGCGCCCGTGGGCGTGAGCTGGAAGCAGAACCTGGTGATGGCCGATATCCTCGTCGTGCCTAAAGGCACCAAAAACAAGGCCGCCGCGATGAAGTTCCTCGCCAGTGCCAGCAGCGCCAAGGGCCAGGCCGACTTCTCCAACCTGACCGCCTATGCTCCAGTGAACATCGACAGCGTGCAGCGCCTGGATTCGGTCCTCGCGCCCAACCTGCCGACCGCCTACGTCAAGGATCAGATCACCCTCGATTTCGCCTACTGGGCCAAGAACGGCCCGGCCATTGCGACACGGTGGAATGAATGGCTAGTCAAATGAAAATGACGGCAACCACACCGACCGGGAGCGCCCTCGGCGCTGCCGGCGCGGTACCGGCCAACGCCACCGCGCCGTCCCTGGCCCAGCGCTGGCGCGGCTCGAGCAACCTGATCCCGGCCCTGCTGTTCCTCGGCCTGTTCTTTCTGGCACCGCTGATCGGCCTGTTGCTGCGCGGCGTGCTGGAGCCCACGCCGGGCCTGGGCAACTATGAACAACTGTTCGCCAACTCGGCCTATGCCCGGGTGCTGCTCAACACCTTCTCGGTGGCGGGCCTGGTGACCCTGTTCAGCCTGTTGCTGGGCTTCCCGCTGGCCTGGGCGATTACCCTGGTGCCACGCGGCTGGGGCCGTTGGATGCTGAGTATCGTGCTGCTGTCGATGTGGACCAGCCTGCTGGCCCGCACCTATTCCTGGCTGGTGTTGCTGCAAGCCTCCGGGGTAATCAACAAGGCGCTGATGGCCCTGGGCATCATCGATCAACCGCTGGAGATGGTGCACAACCTCACCGGCGTGGTGATCGGCATGAGCTACATCATGATCCCGTTCATCGTGCTGCCGTTGCAGGCGACCATGCAGGCCATCGACCCGATGATCCTGCAGGCCGGCTCCATCTGCGGCGCCAGCCCGTGGACCAACTTCTTCCGGGTGTTCCTGCCGCTGTGCCGGCCGGGGCTGTTTTCCGGTGGTTTGATGGTATTTGTGATGTCCCTCGGTTACTACGTCACCCCGGCCCTGCTCGGCGGTGCGCAGAACATGATGCTGCCCGAGTTCATCATCCAGCAGGTGCAGTCGTTCCTCAATTGGGGCCTGGCGAGTGCCGGCGCAGCCTTGCTGATTTTGATCACGCTGGTGCTGTTCTACTTCTACCTGAAGCTCCAGCCGGAATCCCCGGTTGGCGCCAGCAATGCGAGGTAAGCCGTCATGCTCCTGACCCCCAATGCCATGAGCCGCAGGATGCGCTTGGGCCTCTACACCACCACTGGTTTGATCGGTTTGTTCCTGCTGTTGCCGATCGTATTTATCGTGCTGCTGTCGTTCGGCTCATCGCAATGGCTGGTGTTCCCGCCGCCGGGCTGGACGCTCAAATGGTACGGCCAGTTCTTCTCGAATGCCGACTGGATGAACGCGGCCGTGGCCAGCCTCAAGGTCGCCGTGCTGACCACCGTGTTCGCCGTGGCGCTGGGCCTGCCCACCGCGTTTGCCCTGGTGCGTGGGCGCTTTCCCGGCCGCGAGTTGCTCTACGGGCTGTTCACCCTGCCGATGATCGTGCCGCTGGTGATCATTGCCGTGGCGGTCTACGCGCTGTTCCTCAAACTTGGCTACACCGGCACGATGTTCGCCTTTGTGGTCAGCCATGTGATCGTCGCGCTGCCGTTCACCATCATCTCGATCATCAACTCGCTGAAGCTGTTCGACCAGTCGATTGAAGACGCGGCGGTGATCTGCGGCGCCTCACGCTTGCAGGCGGTGTTCAAGGTGACCTTCCCGGCGATCCGCCCGGGGATGGTGGCCGGTGCGCTGTTCGCCTTCCTTGTCTCGTGGGACGAAGTGGTGCTCAGCGTGATGATGGCCAGCCCGACCCTGCAAACCCTTCCGGTAAAAATGTGGACCACCCTGCGCCAGGATCTGACGCCGGTGATCGCCGTCGCCTCGACGCTGCTGATCGGCCTGTCGGTGCTGGTCATGCTGATTGCCGCCGCCCTACGCCGCCGCACTGAAACCCGGCTCTGAGCCCAGGAGAACACCATGAGTGCTGTGATCAAAGATTCTGCGCAAGCCAACGGGCAACCCCTGGTCAGCCTGCGCAACCTGAACAAGTACTACGGCGAATTCGCTGCCGTGGACAACATCTCGCTGGACATCCAGGACGGTGAATTCCTGACCTTCCTCGGCTCCAGCGGCTCGGGCAAAAGCACCACCCTGTCGATGCTCGCCGGCTTTGAAACGCCGAGCAGCGGCGAGATCCTGGTGGGCGGCCAATCGCTGGTCAACGTGCCGCCACACAAACGCGATATCGGCATGGTGTTCCAGCGCTACTCGCTGTTCCCGCATTTGTCGGTGCGCGACAACATCGCCTTCCCCCTGGCGATTCGCAAACTGGCCAGCGCCGAACGCGAGAAGCGGGTCGACGCCATGCTCAAGCTGGTGCAGCTTGAGCAGTTTGCGCATCGCCGCCCTTCGCAACTCTCCGGCGGCCAGCAGCAACGCGTGGCCATCGCCCGCGCGCTGGTGTACGAACCGCGCATCCTGCTGATGGACGAACCCCTCGGCGCCCTCGACAAGAAACTGCGTGAAGACTTGCAGGATGAACTGCGCCAGCTGCACCGGCGCCTGGGCATCACCATCGTCTACGTGACCCACGACCAGGAAGAAGCCATGCGTTTGTCCCAGCGCATCGCGATTTTCAGCCACGGTAAAATCGTCGGCCTGGGCAGCGGTTTCGACCTGTACCAGAACCCGCCGAATGCCTTCGTGGCCTCGTTCCTGGGCAACTCCAACTTCCTCAAGCTCAAGGCCCAAGGCAATGCGGCGGCCTCGTTCGAAGGCCAGTCGTTGGCGATCCGCCTGACCAGCGGGCTGCACACCGAGCAGGATGTGCTGCTGATGGTGCGCCCGGAAAAAGCCCTGGCGCTGAGCGTGGAGCAAGCCGCCGCGCAGCCGTTGGCGGCGGGCTGGAATGAAGTGTCGGCGATTGTCGGTGAGGTGCTGTTTCTGGGTGAAAGCCAGACGTGCACGGTGAAAACCCTGGGCGGCACTTCCATGACCGTCAAGGCGTTGTCTGCTGCGGGCATGCCGCTCAAAGCCGGTGACCCGGTGCGCGTGCGTTGGGCCACGGCGGATGCGTGTGTATACACCGAGTGGGCCGAAAGCGACCTGAACAAGGCGGCTGGCGCCCATTGAGCCTGCCAGTTGCAGCGCAGCAGAACAAATGTGGGAGGGGGCTTGCCCCCGATAGCAGTGGGTCAGCTACAAACCAGCTGACTGATAGACCGCTATCGGGGGCAAGCCCCCTCCCACATTTAAAAGCCTTTTTGACTCAGAGGGCTGATCAGTGGTTGTAAGCCCGCTCGTTATGCTCGGCGAGGTCCAACCCCATCTCTTCCACCGACTCATGGGCGCGCAAACCGACCAGGGCATTCACCACCTTGAGGATGATCCAACTGATCACGAAGCAGTACACCGTGGTCAGCAGCACCCCCTTGATCTGTGCCACCACCTGGCCGCCCATGGTCACACCTTCCACCAGCCCGCCCATGGACGGCACGCAGAATACGCCGGTCAATACCGCGCCGATCATGCCGCCGATGCCGTGCAGACCGAACACGTCGAGGCTGTCGTCGTAGCCGAAGCGGCGCTTCAACACGGTCACGCTCAGGTAGCAGAACACCCCGCACAGCAGGCCGATGGCCAACGCACCGCCGACACCCACGTAGGCACACGCCGGGGTAATTCCCACCAAACCGGCCAAGGCGCCGCTGGCCAAACCCAGGGCACTCGGTTTGCCGACCTTGAACCACTCGGTGAACATCCAGCCGAGAATACCGGCGCACGCGCCCAGCTGGGTATTGAGCATGACGATCCCGGACAGGCCGCTGAGCCCGCCACCGGAGCCGATATTGAAGCCGAACCAGCCGACCCACAGCATCGCCGCGCCGGCCATGGTCAGGCTCAGGTTATGCGCAGGCATCGGCGTGTTCTGGTAGCCCTTGCGCTTGCCCAGGATCAGGCACGCGGCGAGCGCCGCCACACCGGCGTTGATATGCACGGCGGTACCGCCGGCAAAATCCAGCACGCCCCAGTTATGCATCAATGCGCCCGAACCGCCCCAGACCATATGCGCCACCGGGGCATACACCAGGGTGAACCAGAGGGCCATGAACAGCAGCGCCGCCGAGAATTTCATGCGTTCGGCGAAGGCACCGGCGATAAGCGCCGGGGTGATGATGGCGAAGGTCATCTGGAAGGTCACGAACACACCTTCCGGAATATCCCCCACCAGGCTTTCCGGGGTCATGCCGGCCAGGAAGGCACGGTTCAAGCCGCCGACAAAACTGTTGAAGGTCACCTGCCCCTCGACCATGCCAGTGGTGTCGACCACCATGCTGTAGCCGTAGATCACCCACAGCACGCCCACCAGGCCGGCGATGCCGAAACACTGGGTGAACAGCGACAGCATATTTTTCGCGCGCACCAGCCCGCCATAAAACAGCGCCAGCCCCGGCAGGCACATGAACAGCACCAGCACAGCGGCGGTGACCATCCAGGCGGTGCTGCCGGTGTTCAAGGTGGGCGCATCGGCCGCCTGCACCAGCGGTGCAAACGCGCTGGCGACCAACAAGCCGAAAAGGGATTTGCCAAGAAGACGATTGACCATGTTCAAAGCTCCTGCAAAAGAAATGGGAAGTGTCTGGCAGCGAGCAATTTTTCTTATGCGGGCCTCTTGGTGGGCCCCTTGATCGGGTGAGGGAGATTGCCTCCCTCACCCTGGGTGTCAGTAACCCGAACCCGGCACCCAACTGGTCCCGGCCAACGGCACGCGGGCCATGGCGGCCGACTCCACCGTCAGCGCCACCAGGTCCTCGGGGTCGAGGTTGTGCAGGTGCGACTTGCCGCACGCCCGCGCCATGGTCTGGGCTTCCAGCACCATCACCCGCAGGTAGTTGGCCAGGCGGCGCCCGCCTTCTACCGGGTCGAGGCGCTTGGACAGCTCCGGGTCCTGGGTGGTGATGCCGGCCGGGTCGCGGCCGTTCTGCCAGTCGTCGTAGAAGCCTGCGGCCGAGCCGATCTTTTTCAGTTCCGCATCCAGACGTGGGTGGTTGTCGCCCAGCGCGATCAGCGCCGCTGTGCCGATGGCCACCGCATCCGCACCCATCGCCATGGCCTTGGCCACGTCGGCGCCGTTACGAATGCCGCCCGAGACGATCAACTGCACCTTGCGGTGCATGCCCATCTCCTGCAAAGCCTGTACCGCTTGCGGGATGGCCGACAGAATCGGGATGCCCACGTGTTCGATAAACACTTCCTGGGTGGCCGCCGTGCCGCCCTGCATGCCGTCCAGCACGATCACGTCAGCACCGGCCTTGACCGCCAGCTTCACGTCGTAATACGGCCGGCTCGCGCCGATTTTCACGTAGATCGGTTTTTCCCAATCGGTGATTTCCCGCAGTTCGGCAATCTTGATCGCGAGGTCGTCCGGGCCGGTCCAGTCCGGGTGACGGCAGGCGCTGCGCTGGTCGACGCCGATCGGCAAGGTGCGCATGCCGGCCACGCGCTCGGTGACTTTCATCCCGAGCAACATCCCGCCACCGCCGGGCTTGGCGCCCTGGCCGAGGACGATTTCGATGGCGTCGGCCTTGCGCAAATCGTCGGGGTTCATGCCGTAGCGCGACGGCAGGTATTGATACACCAGGTGCTGGGATTGGCCGCGTTCTTCCGGGGTCATGCCGCCGTCACCGGTGGTGGTGCTGGTGCCGGCGATGGTCGCGCCACGGCCCAGGGCTTCCTTGGCATTGGCCGACAGCGCGCCGAAACTCATGCCGGCGATGGTCACCGGGATCTTCAGGTGAATCGGCTTCTTGGCGAAGCGGTTGCCGAGGATCACATCGGTACCGCACTTCTCGCGATAGCCTTCCAACGGGTATCGCGACACGCTGGCGCCCAGCAGCAGCAAGTCATCGAAGTGCGGCAGCTTGCGCTTGGTGCCACCGCCGCGAATGTCGTAGATGCCGGTTTCGGCGGCACGCTGGATTTCCTGGATGGTCAGGCGGTCGAAGGTGGCCGACTCGCGCAGTACCGGAGGGGTTTGCTCTGTCATGGCGTAGCTCCTGGATCAGTACGCGGAGGCGTTATCGACTTTGAAGTTGTAGAGCTGGCGGGCCGAGCCGTAGCGCTTGAAGTCCGCCGCCTGGTGGGCGAACCCGGCGCGGTCGAGCAGCTCCTGGAGTTCTTGCAGGTGCTCGCTGCGCATCTCTTTTTCGACGCAGTCCGAGCCCAGTGACTCCACCGTGCCTTTCACGTAGATGTGGGTTTCGTACAGCGAATCCCCCAGCGCATCGCCGGCATCGCCGCACACGACCAAACGCCCGGCCTGGCCCATGAAGCAGCTCATGTGGCCGATGCTGCCGCCCACTACGATGTCGATGCCCTTCATGGAAATTCCGCAACGTGCGCCCGCGTCGCCTTCAATCACCAGCAACCCGCCGTGGGCCGTGGCCCCGGCCGCCTGGGAGGCGCTGCCTTTGACGCGCACCGAGCCGGACATCATGTTCTCGGCACAGCCCACGCCGACATTGCCGTGTACGGTGATCGACGCCTGCTGGTTCATGCCTGCGCAGTAGTAGCCGGCATGGCCCTCGATATCGATGGACACCGGCTGGTTCACGCCCACGGCGAGGTTGTGCTTGCCGTTGGAATGGGTCACGCGCCACTCGCTGTCGAGTACCTGCGCGTGCAACGCCTGGTTGAGGTCACGCACGGTGGCGGTGGAAAGATCGATGGTTTTCATGTGTGCGCTCCTTAAGCTGACTGGCGTTCCCAGATGTACAACGTGGCCGGTGCCGGCTCCCAGATCCGCGCGTTCTCGATGCCCGGCAGGCTCGACAGCGCCTGGTACTCGGAGGCCATGGCCACGTAGTCGTCGGTTTCGGCGAGGATCGCCGGCTTGCAGGCGATTGGGTCGCGGATCACCGCAAAACCGTTGCGCGTGCCGATGGCAAAGGTAAAGAAGCCGTCGAGGTCTTCCAGGGCATGGTCCAGCGCGTCTTTGAGCGAGTCGCCCTGTTGCAGGCGCCAGGTCAGGTAGCCGGCGGCGACTTCGGTGTCGTTGTCGGTTTCGAAATGAATGCCTTCGCGCTTGAGTTCCTGGCGCAGACGGAAGTGGTTGGACAGCGAACCGTTGTGCACCAGGCACAGGTCGGCGCCGGTGGAAAACGGGTGGCTGCCTTCCATGGTCACCGCACTTTCGGTGGCCATGCGCGTGTGACCGATGATGTGGCTACCCTGCATGCCCGCGAGGCCGAAGCGCTGGGAGATTTCCTCGGGCAAGCCCATGCCCTTGAGGATCTCGATGCTCTGCCCGGCACTCATGATGCGCACGCTCGGCGCCAGCTCGGCCAGGGCCACGCGCACCGGCGCCTCGTCGGCGTGGATCTTCAACACGGCGGCGCTGGCGTTCTGGAACCAGTCCAGCGAGCAGCCCAGGCGCCCTTCCAGTTCGCCCATCAAGCCTTTCCAGTCGAAGGCTTCGGTGGTGGCTTGCAGGGTCAGCTTGACCCAGCCGTCGGCGACTTCATCGCCGTAGATCGCAAACCCTGCGCTGTCCGGGCCACGGTCGGTCATGGCTTGCAGCATGGGTTCAAACAGCTGGCCGAGCTGGGGTTCCAGCCGGGGATTTTTCAGGTACAGGCCTACGATTCCACACATATCCAGTCTCCGTCACACGGTGTCAGAAAAATTCGGTATAGCGCTGGATTTCCCAGTCGCTCACATGGCGGCTGTATTCCACCCATTCCATGCGCTTGAGCTTGATGAACTCCCCCACGATCTGCGGGCCGAGCACTTCGGCGAACAGCGGGTCGGCCTCCAGCGCGTCGCAGGCTTCCTTGAGCGATTGCGGCAGGGTCTTGATGCCGCGCTCGGCGATCTGCTCAAGGCTGAGGCTGTAGAGGTTTTCGTTGCAGACGTGGTCGATTTCCAGCTGACGGTCGATACCGTCCAGGCCGGCGGCGATGATCGCCGCGCTGACCAGATACGGGTTGCAGCCGGCGTCCGGCAGACGGAATTCCAGGCGACCATACGGCACGCGGACCATGGCCGAACGGTTGTTGGCGCCAAACGCGATAAAGGCCGGGGCCCAGGTGGCGCCGGACAACGAGTTGCCCACCACCAGGCGCTTGTAGGAGTTGACCGTGGGTGCGGCGAACGCACACAGCGCCGGGCCATGGGCGAGCAAGCCGGCAGCGAAGTGGTAGGCCAGTTTCGACAGGCCCATGCCGCTCGGGTCGCTGGCGTCATGGAACAGGTTTTTGTTCTCGACGCTGCTGATCGACAGGTGAAAGTGCATACCGTTACCGGCGCGTTTCGGGTCGGGCTTGGGCATGAACGAGCAGATCATGCCGAGGTCATTGGCGATCTCGCCGGCGGCCATGCGGAAGAAGGTGAAACGGTCGGCCGAGGTCAGCGCGTCGCTGTAGGTGTAGTTGATTTCGAACTGGCCGTTGGCGTCTTCGTGGTCGATTTGGTAGACCTCGAAATCCACGGCCTGCAAGGCTTCGGTCAGGCGCTCGAGGAACACCCGCGAGCGCGACAGCCCTTTGTAGTCGTAGCAAGGTTTATCGAGGTTGTCGCTGGGGTCGACCAGTTGCAGCTTGCCCTGCTCGTCGCGGCGCATCAGGTTGAACTCGGGCTCCAGGCCGGTGTTGAGCGTCCAGCCTTTGTCCTGCAGGCGCTGCACCTGTTGTTGCAGCACGTAGCGGCTGTCATAGGGATGGGGCTGGCCGTCGACATGGCCGACACACACCACGCGCCCGTACCCTGGCTGCCACGGTACCGGGGTCAAGGTGGACAGATCGCCGCGCGCCATGAAGTCCGGCCCGTGGGGCTCCATGCCCATGCCGCTGATGGCGAACCCGGCAAACCCGGCGCCCTCTTCGGCCACCGTCTTGAGCCCGCAGATGGGCACCGACTTGGTCTTGGCCGCACCGTGTATATCCACAAATTGCGCAAGCACGTACTTGATCCCGTGCTTGTCGATGATGCGCTGGGTTTCTGCTGGCAACATTGCTCGTCACTCCTCGCGAAAGGCAAAACAGTGTGGATGGGCCTTGGCTGTCTTTTTATTCCTAAAAAGAAAGTTAGTTTCCTTACAGGAATGCAAGACCCTTGCCAGATTCGCGAGCGGCCGATTCAAATGCCGGTGAGAGCGCTTTTGTGCTGTATATATGGGAAAATTGTTTTCCCCGTGGGAATACGCCTTGGGGAACGGCCACCAAGAGCCATGGCTTGCACATTCCTAGTGCGAAACTAATATTACTGAACGGAAACCGTGCAGGATCTGATGACTATGTCCACCGAAACCGCCCCCCGCCTCAAGCTCGAGCAATACCTGGGTTTGCAGATCAAGCGCCAACGCCAGGCCCAGGACCTCAAGCTCTCCGATGTGGCGAAAATCGCCGACATCAGCCAGGGCATGTTGAGCAAGATCGAAAACGCCCAGGTCTCCACCAGCCTCGACACCCTGAGCCGCCTGTGCGATGTGCTGGGGCTACCGCTGTCGAAGTTGTTCAGTGAATATGACCAGCAGGATGGCAGCGCTTTACTGGTCAAGGGTGACCAGGGCATGGAAGTGGTGCGCCGCGGGACCGAGAAGGGGCATACGTACCACCTGCTCAACCATACGCGCGGGCCGAAGAAGAGCTTCGAGGCGTACATGGTGAGCATGGATGATGCGAGCGAGGAGTTTCCGACGTTCTCGCACCCTGGCACGGAGTTTTTGCATCTGCTTGAAGGCGAGCTGATTTACCGGCATGGGAACCAGCTGTATCGGATGGAAGCTGGGGATAGCCTGACGTTTGAGGGGGAGATTCCCCATGGGCCGGAGGAATTGGTGCGGGTGCCGATTCGGCTGCTTTCCATCATGAATTATGGGGGGGGTGGGGAGTGAATTCTTTGGGGTACATATCCGTTGTTTCGGTCACGGCCGATATTGGTTCCGCCCTTACGGCGGGTCACTTTGGAAAAGAGCCCCAAAGTAACCAAAGGGCTCTTGCCCCAACACTCGGCAC